>DATEMG010000099.1:0-16178 GCA_035275805.1 Blastocatellia bacterium | reverse complement strand
CTTTAGCCGGCAGGGCTTGGAGCCTCAGCTCTGCCGGCTAAAGCCGGGACTCTAAACGCTGTCCCTTGATGGTTGTAATTTCGTTGGATGTGTCAATATCACTTGCTCTGATTTATACAAATGTCAAATAACTTTGTTTACAGAGTAATAAGTTATAAACGCGGAGACTATATTGGAGCAAGTCTTTCGGCTGGAGCTATGGTTCCTTTTTTGGGATGGGGAGCGACTGGCGCAAAAATTGGTAGGAAGGCTTTGAAGGGTATGAAGGGGGCATTGCCTGCTGCGCCGAAGATACAGGCTGCCTGGGGAGCAGCCAATTACAAACATGCCGGACTGATGCAAGGAATCGAACACATCATGTACTGACATGGGCCAAACTCTGGCTTTAAAAATGTGAGCAGATTTGCAAATGGGACTATGGCGCGTGATATCCAAGGGTATGTTGATCATGCGATTCGGTATGGTAATTTAACGCAGACGGCGCCGAACGCGTTCACCATCGAGTAAAACCTTGGCCGAGTGAAACGAGGTTGGCCGCCAGGTTAGGACCGACGCATGTGCTCTTTCAGAATGCAGCGATCCATGACGACCATCAATCCTGCATCCAAGGCGCGTTCGGCTGCATCTTCATCAATCACGCCTTCTTGAAGCCACACGGCGCGCGCTCCAAGACGAATCGCTTCATCAACATGCTCTCCAGCCTCTTCGGAGCGGCGAAATATGTCCACCAGATCGAACTTCTCCGGCGCGTCGGCCAGGCTGGCGTAAGCCCGCTCGCCCAGAACTTCGGTCTCATTCGGGTTGATCGGAATGATGCGGTAACCGCGTTGCTGCATGTACCGTGCGACGCCGAAACTGGGTCGAATCGGGTTGGATGACAGACCGACGACCGCGATAGTTTTACACTCGTCGAGGATTCGATTAATAACCTCAGTGTCGTTGACTTTCATAAATCCACAATCAAGAGTGATGTTCCTGCAGACTGACCACGCTCAGCTTGCCTTCTTGTCGCATCGCGGCGATAGCGTTGGCCGCGGCGTTGGCGCCGGTCAGCGTGGTGAACGTGACGACGTTGTATTGCATGGCGGCGCGGCGGATGGCGCGCTCGTCGTAGAACGACGAGCGGCCCAGCGGGGTGTTGACTATCAGGTCGATTTCATCGCTCTTGATCAGGTCAACGACGTTCGGTCGCCCCTCGTTGACTTTGAAGACCCGCTCTGCGGGCACGCCCGCCTCGTTCAGAAAACCGGCCGTGCCGCGCGTCGCGATGATCTTGAACCCGAGGTCGCGCAGTCGCCTGGCCACGCGCACGGCGTTCTTCTTGTCGTTGTCGTTGACGCTGATGAAGGCCGTGCCTTCGAGGGGCAGGCTGGCGTTGGCGCCCATCTGCGCCTTGGCGAAGGCCATGCCGAAGCTCTCGGCCATCCCCATCACCTCGCCGGTCGAGCGCATCTCGGGCCCGAGCACGGGGTCTACGCCGGGGAATTTGACGAACGGGAAGACAGGCTCCTTGATGAAGAAGTTGGTCACGGTCAGTTCGTCGGGAAGGCCGAACTCCGATAGCGTCCGCCCGGTCATAACCCGCGCCGCGATCTTGGCCAGCGGCGTCCCCGTGGCCTTCGACACGAAGGGCACGGTGCGCGAGGCGCGCGGATTGACTTCGAGCACGAAGACGATGTCGTCCTTGATGGCGAACTGGATGTTCATCAGCCCGCGCACCTCCAGAGCCTTGGCGAGCTGCCGCGTGTACCGGCGCATCGTGTCGAGGTGTTCAGGCTTGACCATGTAAGGCGGCAATACGCACGACGAATCGCCGGAATGGATGCCGGCCTCCTCGATGTGCTCCTGAATGCCCGCGATCACGCATCGTTCCCCGTCGGCCAGCGCGTCGACGTCGACCTCGAAGGCGTCTTCAAGAAAGCGATCGATCAGCACCGGCTTTTCAGGCGAGGCTTCGACGGCGCTTTTCATATAGCCTTCAAGGCTCTGCTCGTCGTAAACGATCATCATCGCGCGCCCGCCCAGCACGTAACTCGGGCGCACTAGCACCGGGTAGCCGATCGAGGCCGCAACCCGCTTCGCCTCGTCTACAGAAACTGCTGTCCCGTTGATCGGCTGCGGGATATTCAAATCAGCGAGCAGCTTGCCGAACCGCTTGCGGTCTTCGGCCAGGTCGATTGATTCGGGGCTGGTGCCGATGATAGGGACGCCGGCTTTGTGCAGCCGCATCGCCAGGTTCAGCGGCGTCTGGCCGCCGAATTGCACGATCACGCCGTCCGGCTTCTCCAACTCGACGATGCTCATTACGTCTTCAAAAGTCAGCGGCTCGAAATAGAGGCGGTCGGAAGTGTCGTAATCGGTCGAGACGGTCTCCGGGTTGCAGTTGACCATGATCGTCTCGTACCCGTCCTCTTTGAGCGCGAACGAGGCGTGACAGCAGCAGTAATCGAACTCTATACCCTGCCCGATGCGGTTCGGGCCGGAGCCGAGGATCATGATCTTCTTGCGGTCGCTCGGAGCGGCTTCGCATTCGCTCTCGTAGGTCGAATAGAGGTATGGAGTGTAAGACTCGAACTCGGCGCCGCAGGTGTCAACGCGCTTGTAGACCGGGACGACGCCTTCGGCCTTGCGGCGGGCGCGGACTTCGTCTTCGTCGCACTTGATCAGTTCGGCGATCCGGGCGTCGGGGAAACCCATCCGCTTCGCCGCCCGCAGCCTACGAGTAGAAAGCGAGCTCAAAGTCTCCTGCTTCAGTTCTTCCTGCGCGTCGACGATATTCCGCAACTGCGCCAGGAACCACGGATCGATGCTCGTCAGCTCGTAGACTTCATCGACGGTCCAGCCGCGCTCGAAGGCGGTGTGGAGGTAATGGATGCGTTCGGCGTTCGGGATGATCAGTTTGCGGCGCAGCGTTTCGTCGTTGACGTAGCCGACTTGAGGCGTCCCGCGACGTTCGAGAGAGCGGACGCCTTTCATGAACGCCTCTTTGAAAGTGCGCCCGATCGCCATCGCCTCACCGACCGATTTCATCTGCGTGCCGAGCGAGTCTTCCGCTCCGGGAAATTTCTCGAAGGCCCATTTCGGAATCTTGACCACGACGTAATCTATCGTCGGCTCGAACGAGGCGGGCGTCTTCTTGGTGATGTCGTTATTGATCTCGTCGAGCGAGTAGCCTACGGCCAGTTTGGCCGCTATCTTGGCGATCGGGAAGCCGGTGGCCTTTGAGGCCAGCGCCGACGAGCGAGAGACGCGCGGGTTCATCTCGATGACGCGCATCTCGCCGTTGCGGGGGTTGATCGCGAATTGGATGTTCGACCCGCCGGTCTCGACGCCGACCTTGCGGATGATCTTGATCGCGGCGTCGCGCATCAACTGGTATTCCCGGTCGGTTAGAGTCTGCGCCGGGGCGACGGTTATCGAGTCGCCGGTGTGTACGCCCATCGCGTCGAAATTCTCGATCGAGCAAATGATCACGACGTTGTCGGCCAGGTCGCGCATCACTTCAAGTTCGTACTCTTTCCAGCCTATGATCGACTCTTCAACCAATATCTCGCTGATCGGGCTGGCCGAGAGTCCGCGTTCGGCGGTCTCCTCGAACTCTTCGTAGTTGTACGCGATGCCGCCGCCCGTACCCCCGAGTGTGAACGATGGCCGAATGATGATCGGGAAGTCGATCTCTTCGGTGGCGGCCGACGCCTCGGCCTGCGTGCGGCAGAATCGCGCCTTCGGCATCTGCAAGTCGATCTCGTCCATCGCCTGCTTGAAGAGCAAACGGTCTTCCGCGACCTTGATGGCCTTCAGCTTCGCGCCGATCAATTCGACCCCGAACTTATCCAACACGCCACTCTCGGCCAGTTTGACTGTCAGGTTCAGCGCGGTCTGGCCGCCGACCGTCGGCAGGAGCGCGTCGGGAAGCTCGCGTTCGATGATCGCGGAGATCGCTTCCACGGTGAGCGGCTCGACGTACGTCCGGTCAGCCAACTCCGGGTCGGTCATGATCGTCGCCGGGTTGGAATTGACCAGCACGACCTCGAATCCTTCCTGCTTTAGAGCCTTGACGGCTTGCGTGCCTGAATAATCGAATTCACAGGCCTGACCGATGACTATCGGGCCGGAGCCGATGATGAGGACTTTGTTGATGTCGGTTCTTCTTGGCATTTTTCCTTGCAAGATCGATACGGCGCTGCGCGCGAACGCTGCGCGGGCGATTGATAAGAGAGCCGCCCCACAGTCGGGCGCGGTGAGGTTATACCTGCGATGGTTTCAAACCGCAAACTTAACATAATGGCGGGGTTGCGAAAAGCGGCGTAGCGATTCGCGCGGTTGATTCCGCGATGAATCCGGCGAATGAAAGGGCTTAAATTTCCTCGCGCCTGCGCTGGTCGAGCTCGGCCAATTTCCATCGCGGCCAGGTTGAGGTGCGGCTGTAGCGATTGGCGCCCTGCGCCAGGCCGTCGACGCGCATCGACCCGCACTGAGGGCAGTTGCTCAGGAGGCCTCGCAGAACCATGTGACACACGTCGCAGACGGTGAAGTCCGGCGCAATAGTGATGGCTGAAGTCTGGGTCTTATGAAACGCCTGGGAAATCAGATCCGCGAGCTTTTCGGTCGCGGGCAGCGCGGCGCCAAGCCATAGATCGGTGACGGCGTTTCGGATCATTCCGCCCTGTAATTCGCTCTCGATGCGGATGCGGTCGAAAGCGCCGACGCCGCTTTTGACAGGCAATTTGGCGGAGTTGGTGTAGAAGATGTCGGCGGCGCTGTCGACGCCGGGGCCGGCCGCGCCGCCAGGGTGGTCGGCGAATTTCGAGTCCAGCCGCGCCAGGCGGCTCCTTGCCGCAGTGTCGCATGATTCGGCCAGCATGAATCGGACTTTGTGTTTGACCGAAAGCCGTTCGGCCTCGGCGTTGAGGTGGGCGATGACCCCGGCGGCGAAATCCTGCGCGGACTGCGAATCATCGAGAGGACCTCCCGTCGCGATCTGCGCCAATTCTGCCAGCCCGACGGGACAAATGGCGTGCGCAGTCCAACTGAGCGGCAGGAAGATCTCCTGCCCGGGGCGCATCGCCAGCATCGCGAGCGCGCCCGACTCGCCGCGCGCCAGGAGTTTCTCCAGAAAGATCCGCTTCTCCAGCGAGGCCTGGGCGGCCAGCTCCAGCAGTTCGGTGAGCAGTTCGAAGACCTTCGCCACGCCTTGAGGATCGCCGGCGGCCCGATATCCGACCCTCGGCAGATTGATCGCGACTGAAGAGAGCGTGGCCGCGCGCCATTGCCAGCTCTCGCCGACGCGTTGCAGCCTGTCCGCGCCCACGCCATAGCGCGCTGTGAAAGACTCCGACGCCGGATTGACGCCATGGCGGTCGAAGGCCAGCGTGACGCCGCCGCGCTCGGTCGCCGCTCTGATAACTAGATCGAGCGCCCCGCGATTGAACGGATTCCCGATGAAGCCCTCGGTCAAATGGACGATCGGACGCGGGCCTGTGAAGGGCAGCCCCTGCCCGTCGCCTTCCAGGTAGACCTCGAACAAGGCTTTGAGGAAATCGCGCGCCGTCTCTTCCATCGCGCCATATGTCGAGCTGAACTTCTCGCCGCCCGCGCCCACGACGGCCAGGTCGCGCAGGTAGGCAGGGGCTTCGCAATCCAGGTGTAGGTCGCATCGCACGGGCTGCCCTCCGCGCGCGATCGCCGGCGACGACAATTCGAACAGGAGTCCCTGCGCGATCTGCCTGATCTCGCGCTGGTTCAACCCCACCAGCATCGGCGCTAGCGCGAAGTTGACCGAATCCCATGCGAGCGTCTCGCTGAAATAGCCCTGCAGCGCCGCCGTGTAAGTCACCAGGTGCAAGGCCAAAACCTCGGCTCGTTTTGCCGGGCGCGATCCAGCGAAGCCGCCCGGCAGCCTGACGCCGTGGCGCTTTATGAAATCCACGGACCCGATCATCGCGGTCGGGCGGTCGACCTCGCCCAGGTTTTCGATGTGCAGATCTCCCACCAGGTGGGCGCTCGACACCGCGTCGGAGAAGACGTTTCGGATCGCGTACTCGCGTTTGATGGCTTCGGCCAGCGCCAGACTGCTGCCTTCAGGGCCGTGCGACGTGGCCGTATCGCCGGAGACAGATTGGATGACCCGGTCGACGTCGTAGAGTGGGACGCCCAGGCGCGAATGCAAACGGTACTCGTTCATCAACCCGCGCTCGAGCAGCTTCGCGTCGACCAACCCGCGGATCAGCGGCGCGGTCAGGGCGCGTATGCCGGAAAGCCTGATTTGTTCTTTGACCTCGAGCGCGATCTTGTGGGCTGTTTCGGAGGCGAGATTGGTTTCGCGCACCAGCGCGTCGGTTATTCTCTGCGGATCGAACAGCTCGACGTTTTCGTCCGACTGCCTCACGAACAGCTCCGATTCGGTCAATGGGATGCCTCTTTCCTGATTGCTGGTCATAAGTAGTGAGAATGAGAGCAGTTCTTACTTCAGACTCCACGTTCATGAAGGTAAAGACGCAAGACTGCGTGAAATTTGTCAACTCGCATGACAATTTCCGCTCTCCGACCTGATGTGGGGAGTGGGGAATGGGAAAAAGACACTCCCCACTCCCTACTCCCCATTCCCCACTCGCGATCTCCCGATCAATCGCCGAATCTCGGCATATGATTCAAAGGCCGCGCCCCGCGACCCAGGTCCGGGGCGACGCGCAATATCTCCGACAGATATTGCTTCGCGCGTGCGACGGCTTCGGGGATATCACAGCCCCGCGCCAGCAGCGCCGCGATCGCCGACGAGAGCGTACAGCCTGTGCCGCGAGTCTCGCGCGTCGCGATCTTCGGCGCTCGAAAAATCTGGAATTCATGTCCGTCGAAAAGGACGTCAGTCGCCTCGTCTTTCATGTGCCCGCCTTTGACCAGCGCCGCGCGCCGCGCCGTCCTACGCGATTTAGGCGCGGCGCTCATCTCGTGAATCCGCCGGGCCGCCCTCTTCATCCCTTCAAGGTCTTGCGCTTCCAACCCTGTCAGCCGCTCGGCCTCGGCCATGTTCGGCGTTATCACGTCGGCCAGAGGCAGCAACCGTTCGATCAGAGCCCCGATCGCGTCTTCGTCGATCAGATCGTATCCGCTGGTCGAACGAATCACTGTATCAACTACTACATTGGGGAGGCGTTTTATTTCGACGATCTCGGCGACGGCTTCGATCAGTTCTCGCGTAGGCGTCATCCCGATCTTGACCGCCGCGATCTCGAAGTCGTTTATGACCGGCTCGATCTGCGAGCGCAACGCCGCAGCCGTCTGATGCGAGGCGCCGTAGACAGCTTCTGTGTTTTGAAACGTCAGCGAGGTGACGGCTGCGGTTCCGAAACACCCCATCGCCGCGAAAGTCTTTATGTCGGCCAGCGCGCCAGCGCCGCCCGATGGATCGAAACCCGCAATTGACATTACCGTCAACATCTTCAGATACACTCTATGTGGTATGCCCGCGCCGGATCATAACATCATCTTGGGCGCCAGCCAAATTCATTAGCGGGGTCCGGGGGTATATATAGGGGATCGAATCCGGAACGGATTTGACCACACCCCCAAATTTACAGCGAAAGAATTAACAGTTTGAATTCCGGATCGGCCTCGAGTTGAATTCCAGATCGCCCCTGAGTAGATCATCACAACGCGTCATTGCCGATGGCCATTGCTGAGTCTTGCGGCTTTTACGCCAAAGAGTGAGCGTTGATTCGGCCTCGCCAAACCCCACGTGGCATTTGCGAAACTCCACTGACTACTCTCTCAAAACGAATGCGCCCAAGACGGCGGCCTAGGGCCATTTGCCGAACATGGGCGCATTACGGTTTTGCCGCTCCGCCGTGCGACTACGAGATTAAATCAAGAATCTCGGCGGTCTGGGCGTGGCTCTTTACGGACTCAATGCCATTCTCCAAAGCAGCATCGGATGAATACATTTCGCTCATGCCGATCACTTGACCGTTGCTCGCTTGCAGCACGAAATAAGGTGAGCCGTCGCTTGCCGTCTTGCGTTCATAGCTGCCGTCATCCGCCGCATTCTGTTTGACTGAGGCAATGCCGCTCTCCGCCCCTCGCTTCTCTACATACTGTTCGCTGGTCAGGATTACCTGACCGTTGCTCGCTTTGAGGTTGAACATGAATTGATTGTTGGTGGATTTCTTCAACTCGAATTTTCCAGGCATATCTTCCCTCCATTTGAAATGAGAGTCTTTGTTTGATTTGTGACTAGATAGGTCGAAACATCCGAGCTGGCGGGGGGATGCCTATCGGATGATTTGCCGTTGCTTCCTGGCAGAGCGGAAACAAGGTGATCCTATGGCAACGAATGTATATGATCAAGGGAAGAGATCGCTATAGATTTTGCCGCCGATCAACCGCAAAAATTCGGGTTGCGTAAAATAGCGCTATACCCACATTAGCGGGGTCCGGCCATATGCGCGATTCATTCGGCGCGGTTGGAAAAATCCCGAAACTCGATTTGTACTATTGTCGTAGTACAATATGACAAGCAAGCGCGAGTGAAATTTGAGCGATGGAAGACCGTTTTCACATCGACACTGAAGACCCCACGCCGATCTACGCGCAGCTCGATCGGGCGATCCGCTTCGCGATCGCCACAGAGCGATTGCGCGTCGGGGAACAGCTTCCGACCGTGCGGCAGTTGGCCGTCGATTTGAGGATCAACGCCAACACCGTGGCGAAGGTCTACGCGGAGCTTGAGCGCGTGGGAATTCTGGAGACGCGTCGCGGCGTCGGGACCTTCGTGCGCTCGCGACAGGACGGAATGTTGAAGCGCGCGAGCAAACAGAGCCGCGAACGGGAGTTGCGCGCGTTCGCGGACCGGATTCTGGCCGAGGCCCACGACCTCGGATTCTCGCTCGACGAGGTGGTCGAACACCTCGTGGGCAGGCGCAAAAAAGGAGAATGAAAACCATGGCGGGATTTCTCATACCCAATCTTAATAAATCAGCCTCAGCGGACAAAGCCCTCCCTGCGCCTTCTTCGTCCGCGCCGAGGATGAATGTGGTTTCGGCGCTGATGCTGCTGGGGCCGCTCGGTTTAGGAGTGTTGCTGAGCGTATTGATGTTGAACCCCTTCCCCGCGATTGTCGGGACCTTGCTGGGGGCGGTCGCCTCGCTGGCGCCGCGAGTCGCAAAGCAATGGGAGAAAGCGGTCGTGCTGCGGCTGGGCCGCTACGTGGGTCTGCGCGGCCCCGGGCTGTTCTGGGTCTTGCCGCTGATCGACTCGGTTTCGACTTACGTCGATCAACGGATCATCACGAGCAACTTCGCCGCCGAACAGACGCTGACCGCCGACACCGTCCCCGTGAACGTTGACGCGGTGCTCTTCTGGATGGTCTATGACGTCGAGAAAGCCGCGCTGGAAGTGCAGGATTACGACCAGGCCGTGAGTTGGGCGGCGCAGACGGCGCTGCGCGACATCATCGGCAGGACGGCGCTGACCGACCTGCTGCGCGGCCGCGAACGGATCGAAGACGAGTTGCAAAGGTTGATAGACGAGCGCACCACGCCATGGGGCGTGACGGTTCAATCGGTCGAGATGCGCGACGTGGTGATCCCCGACGCCTTGCAGGACGCGATGTCGCGCGAAGCCCAGGCATCGCGCGAAAAACAGGCTCGCATCATCCTTGGTCAGGCCGAGGTCGAGATAGCGCATATGTTCGAGCAGGCGGCGAAGTCCTACCACGAAAATCCGACGGCCCTCCACCTGCGCGCGATGAACATGCTCTACGAAGGGCTGAAGGAGAAAGGCGCGATGATGATCGTGCCGAGCACCGCCGTCGAATCGATGGGAATGGGTGGGTTGCTGGGCGCGGCGGCGATGCGCCAGCAGCAGTTGGCCAAAGGCGAGGACGAACGGAGACCGGGTCCCACCGAATAATCACGATTGTCGCCGGCCATTTCGACTTATCTGAAGTAGCCTGTTCGCCGAGGCCTGGCCTTTTTCGCCTCCTCGGCGAATCGAATTCGGATTATCTCGCAAGGACGCCCCGCTGGATTCCCAGCTTCAACAATTCGTCAGGACGATCGGGACGATAAGGTTAGCCGTGGCCGTCAATGTCTGATTGCGCAGCTTGTGTCTCTGGTTGAAAGGCGAAGCGGCGGACTGTGCGTTCGGGTCGCTGATGCGGTCGACGAAAAACGCCTCGCCCGTGAAAACGGGCAAGGCATCGGCGTTGCTGAGAGGGTCGTGTTATCGAACCATGATCACTTTTTCGGCTTGTTTGCCCTTTGGCCCCTGCACTAGTTCATACTCCACCTCCTGTCCTTCATCCAGAGTCTTGAAGCCGTCCATCTGGATCGAGGAGTAGTGGACGAAAACGTCTCCGCCGCCTTCGGGCTGCTCGATAAAGCCGTAGCCTTTGGCTGGGTTGAACCATTTGACCTTGCCTAACTTCTTCTCTGCCATGGTGATACTTCCTCCTGGGGATCATCGAAAAACGAATCTCGACTCCGGCGTTCGCGCCGGCGTCGAGCCTCGACAGGTTAACTTCACGTCCCGCTCGCTCAGTAATCCGCAGCTTGAAGTCTTCGGCTAAACTTCTGGCCAGACCTCCGGGAAAAGCCGATGCCTGAATCCGCGGGGCAACCAGTCAAAGCAAAATAAACGTCAGCAAAACCGAGACGGCGCCGCCTGCGGCTTCGTGTGAGGCTATTGCTCTGATATAGATTGGGGTGTTCACGACGATATTATCGTTGTCCTAATCGTTCTGATTGTGCATTGGGCTGCGCCAGAATCGGCGCGGTGACAAACACGGCGCGCATACTACTTAACGTCCAATTTACTGTCAAGCTCTAAATCGATTTTGTAGTCGTCTCGGCTCATCAGGTAATAGACGGCTTCCACCCCATTGATCACAGTCTTTCGGGCAAACTTCATCCCCAATTTCTCGATCACGCGGAAAGAAGCGGCGTTAGGCGGGTCGGCGCCGGCGTAGATATGCGTCAACTCACATTCCTCGAAACCGTAACCTAGAATCGCCCCGGCGGCCTCAGTAGCAACGCCCCTCCTCCAATGCTCCGGCGCGACGCCGTAAAGAATTTCAACTTCGCTCGTGACGCCACCGTCTTCGGTGAAATGGCGTAATCCGCCGAAGCCGATCAACTCCGGATCATTTTTGAAACAGATCGCCCAGAAACCGAAGCCGCGATTTACGAAACTTTCAATACTGCTTTCGACAACGGCGATGGCTGTTTCTCGCAAAATGATCTGGTCGTCCCACAAGAACTTCCTCACGTGGGGATCAACCCACAGACGATGCAGATTATCAAGGTCGGCCGCTGCGAACGGTCGCATAATCAGCCTCGCCGTCGCTATGCGTGGAAACCTGTCGGCCATAACAAGCGCCTCCAAACAAGATCGGCTCTTCATCACGAACGAGGAGCTCGCCGTGATGAAGAGCCACGAAACTACCCGTTCATCGGGTCAAAGTTAGAAGGTGAACCGAGCGCCGATCTCCGCACAAAACGAACGCGGCACAATCACGCCTGCGGGCGTGATGAAACTGCTCGGCTTGCGGAAGTTAGCGCTTTGTACATTGCCGACGAATTGGTTGCCGAAATTGGCGCGATTGGTCAGGTCGAAGGTTTGGAAGATAAGTTTCAAGCTTGACTTATCACCGAACTTTATATCCTTGCTAACACGCAAATCGACTTGAAAGAAAGGATCGCCGCGCAGATTGTCGAACCGCGCCTGGAAGCAATTGCCGGCGGCGATGCAGGCGCGCAGATCGGCGGCGCTCATGCCTTTTGTGGCGAGCAGATTCGACGGATCGTCAATCTTCAGAATCACATGCGCCGCGCCAGCGCCAGAGCCAAACCCGAAAACATCGATCCCCTGCGTCGCATTATACGGGCGGGCTGATGACAACTGCACAATGGGAGCGAGTTGGAAACTCCAGGGTAAATCGACCACGCCGCTGAAAACCCCGCGGTGGCGCTCGTCGTTCGGCACGAAGCCGAAATCATGCTTCGCGAAAATGTTATCGAGGTTCGTGGGACGGTTACGGAACGCGGCGGCATTCCCGTTGTATGCGATCCCGCGTGAGAGCACGTAGCTGGTGTTGACGCTGAAGCGATTGCTCATCCGGCGACGATACGAAATGTTCAAGCCGTCGTAACGCGAACGCCCGACGGAGGATTCCAGATCAATGCGTCCGAGGGCGGGCCGTCCCGCCGCCAGAAAAGCCGCAGTGAGAGGCCGCACGCCACTGCGCGTCGGGTTGATGTCGATTGTTTTCGATTCGCGCAGGCTGAGCACATGCACGAAGTCAATCTCGATCGCCGAACCGGGCGTGAGTTGCAATGCGTAGCCGACATTCCATTGTTGGGTGTAGGGGTTCTTGTAATCGGGATCCATTATTCTTCCAGCCTCGCTACCGATGAAGTTGGCGCGCGCGGCGGGTGTGCTAGGCAGCGGGTCAACGCCGAAGCGGAAAGCGGAAAGTCTGACGTTCGTACCCGGCACGATCGGCGCGTTCGGATCGCCCGGCCCGGAGCTGCTCAGGTCCAGCACCGTCGCGAAGAGCGTCGGGTTGGTCTGTTGGATCATAAAGAGCGGGATGTTCAGGAAAGTCTGGCCGAAGTAGACGCCATAGCCAGCGCGTATGACATGCTTGCCATCACTCTTGAGATCCCAGGCTAAGCCGACGCGCGGGCTGAAATTCCTGCTGTCGTCCTGCGGCAATCGCGCGGCTACTGGATGATTGATCGCCTTGAGCGCCAGGAAGGTGCGGTTCATCGATTGCGCCTGTGTGCCGATCAGGTTGAAGTCCTTATCCCATCGAAGGCCAAGGCTGACGTTCAGGTTGCGGCGGACCTTCCAATCATCCTGAATATAGACGCCGAACATTTTCGCGCCGCCCGGCAGATCGAAGCGCGGATCGCCCGCAGTGTCCGACATCGCGATGATTGCGCCTGGCGTGGCGAAGCCCTGAGGATATTTCACCGTATCGCTCAGAATCTTGCTCGGCAGATCGAGGAACGTGAGCGCGAGCGTCGGATTGAACTCGAAGAAGCCGCCGAGCTTCGGCTCATGGACGAAATCGAAGCCGGTCTTGAGCGAGTGATTGCCCGTGGTGATCGAGATGTCATCGCGGAATTGCCACTTCGATTGATAGGACTGCTGCGGCACGTTGGTGTTCGTGCCGAAGGTGATGAGGCCTGGGAAGTTGAAGGTCGGTGTTTGTTTATCGGTGTTGATCAGGTTGTTCCAGTACTGGTAACCGAACGTGAACGCATTGACCACGCGCGGCGAAAGTACCGAATTGAGCGTCAGATTGGCTAGTTGCAATTTGTTGGTCGTAAAGTTCCCGGCCGTCAAATCGCTCTGCGACGTGATCTGATCATTGAGACCCCTGTTGGACTGATCGTTGTATGTCAGGAACAGGTTGTGGCTCTCGTTGAAGCGCTGATCGAAGCGGAGGTTATAGCGCAGATCGCGGTACGGCGTCGGGATGATTGGCGCCGGTTGCGCCCCGAGATTCTTGACCAGTTCGAGTTCCTTGACCGCGGCGGGATTGGCCACGATGTTGGTAATCTCCCGCTGGCGCTCAATGGCGAAGAAGAAGAAGGTTTTGTCCTTCACAATCGGGCCGCCGACGGAGCCGCCGAACTGTTGGCGGCTGAAGGGGGACTTGGGCTGATTGCCCTGCTCTTCGAAAAAGTTCCTGGTGTTCAACCGCTCGTTGCGCTCGAAGATGAAGGCGGAGCCATGGAAGGCATTGGAGCCGGATTTGGTAACCACGTTGACTGCCGCGCCTTCGCTGCGCCCGTTGGCGGCGGAGAAGCGTTGCGTGCTGATGACGAACTCCTGCACTGCTTCAAGTGGTAGTTGCATTACCGGGCCGCCGACAGTGTTGTCTTTGTTGTCCACACCATTGACAGTGATATTGACGTTGCGCCCCTGGCCGCCGTTGATAGCGAAGACGGCAAGGCGGTTTTTGGTCGGGTCATAAGAATTGACCGGGCGCGCGCCTGGCGCGAGAAAAGCCAGGTTGGCGAAGTCGCGGCCATTGAGCGGAAGATTGCTGACTTCAGATGGACTCAGATTTAGGCCGAGATCCGTCTTCTGCGTATCAACAATAGGGACCTCGCCTGTGACCGTCACAGTTTCGCTCGTCTGGCCGGGATTGAGGGTGTAATCAAGCGTGGTGGCGCGGCCCACCAGTAACTCAACATCTTCCGTGACGGCGCTGGCAAATCCACTGGCCGAAATTTTGAGGCTGTATTTGCCCGCTGACAAAAGCTCAAAGCGATAAACGCCTTCGTCATTCGTCATTACTGAGCGAGTCACGCCAGTGGCCGTGTTGGTGATTGTCACCGTCGCGCTTTTGATCACGGCCTGAGTTTTATCCGTGACTGTTCCCACCAGCGTCGCGCTCGCTGTGGCTTGGGCGAATGTAACCTGTTGTCCGAATGACCAGGTCAATAACAACAACGCGACAAAGAGAATGCCTTTTCGCATAATGTCCTCCGACTTTGATGTCGATGATTTGTAACGGTAGAAATCCGCCACAGGTGTTGGGCTAAAAGGCCTGTCCAGCCTTGAAGAGCAAGACCGAAACTAAGCGCAAGAGTACTGATTCAACTAAAATGACAAACAAAAAAATGGCGGTGAGGTCCTTGCGAACCCCACCGCGCCGAGGGCTTTGCTGGGATGAAAACTCAAAAGACCATAGAGGACAAAGTGTTCAATTTCGTCCTGATAAAATTAAGCCTGATATCTTATGAAAACTTGCCGCCGGATGGCGGTTAGGCGAACGCTATATGAATGAGCAACTTTGGCGCCGCGAACATTCATTTGTATGCGCCTCGGCTTAGCCACTTCGCTTCAAGCATTTAGCCTTGCGCTCTTGTATTCTTTCGGTCGAGCAATCTGCGAAACTATGGATTTTCATCCATTTTTTCGTATCCACTTGAAGTCCTGCCGAGAAAAAAAGAGGCGATGGCGTTGATTACGCCATCGCCTCTTTTGATCTGCGGGACAGGCTTTGAACTGTCAGTGACAGAAGTTATAGGTGGACAGACTAAAGTCTATCCCACCCATGTTTCTAGAACTCACCCATTCCGCCGCCGGGCATGGCCGGGGCCTTCCTCTCCTCCGGAATCTCGGAGACCAGGGCTTCTGTCGTAAGCATCAGCGCGGCGATCGATGCCGCGTTCTGCAGCGCCGTCCGCGCCACCTTCGCAGGATCGATGACGCCGGCCTTGACCAGGTCCTCGAACTGTTCCGATTCGGCGTTGAAGCCCATGGAGTCGTTCTTCTCGGCTTTGACGCGTTCGACGATCACGGCGCCTTCGTGGCCTGCGTTCTCGGCGATCTTGCGCAGCGGCTCCTCAAGCGCCCGCTTGACGATGTTAACCCCGATCTGCTCGTCCTCGTCCTTGAGTTTGAGGCTGTCGAGCGCCTTCGCCGCGCGGACCAGCGTCACGCCGCCGCCCGGCACGATACCTTCTTCGACCGCAGCGCGCGTGGCGTGCATGGCGTCCTCGACTCGGGCCTTCTTCTCTTTCAGCTCGGTCTCGGTCGCCGCGCCGACCTTGATCACAGCGACGCCCCCGACCAGCTTGGCCAAACGCTCCTGCAATTTCTCGCGGTCGTAATCCGACGTGGTCTCTTCGATCTGGCGGCGGATCGTGGCGACGCGGCCCTGAATGTCGGCGGCCTTGCCCGCGCCTTCGACGATCGTCGTGTTGTCCTTGTCAATAGTGATCTTCTTGGCCTTGCCCAGATCTTCAAGCTTGACGTTCTCAAGCCTGATTCCCAGGTCTTCGCTGATCACCTTGCCACCGGTCAGGATGGCGATGTCTTCGAGCATAGCTTTGCGGCGGTCGCCGAAGCCCGGCGCCTTGACGGCGCAAACTTGCAGCGTGCCGCGCAGCTTGTTGACGACCAGCGTCGCCAAAGCTTCTCCCTCGACATCTTCCGCGACGATCAACAGCGGCTTGCCCAGCTTGGCAACCTGCTCGAGCAGCGGCAGCAGATCCTTCATCGAGGCGATCTTCTTCTCGTTGAGCAGGATCAGCGCGTTCTCGAGCGTCGCTTCCATACGCTCCGGATCAGTTACGAAATAGGCCGACAGATAGCCACGATCGAACTGCATTCCTTCAACCACTTCGAGCAACGTGTCCAGCGATTTCGACTCCTCGACC
>DATEMG010000098.1:0-25847 GCA_035275805.1 Blastocatellia bacterium | reverse complement strand
GTGTAAGCAAGCGGCTGAGTGATTGGACAGCCGCTTGCTTACACGCGCGGTACTGTACCGAGGTCCCAATCAAGTGAAACCGGAATGGCGGTAGACGCGTTCTTGGTTGAAAGTAATAAAATCAAGAAATCAGATGATCTTATGAGAGGGAAAAATACATTACGAATCACGATCATCGTGTCTATGTTCGCCCTTTTATGGTTGGCGGCGCCTTGGCCTGCGCGTCAGGCGCGTCAGGCGCAACGCGACGCCGGTTTCGAAAAATCCGTGCGAGCGTTCCTGGCCGAGCACTGCATCGGGTGTCATAACGCGGATATGAAGACAGGCGGCTTGAATCTCGAGGGCTATTCAACTGTCGCTTCAATCATTCAGGATCGGCAGCGATGGGAAGATGTGGCGAAGAAGATTCGGTCGGGCGAGATGCCTCCCAAAGGCATGCCGCGTCCGAATGAAACTGAAACCCAGGCGGTCATCCAATGGATTGAAAATCTATTCGAGCAAGTTGACCAGAAGGCAAAACCCGACCCGGGCCGCGTGACGGCGCGCAGGCTGAATCGCGTCGAATACGCCAACACCGTGCGCGACCTGCTCGACCTAGACTTTCGCGCCACTCAGGAATTTCCCGTGGACGATTCAGGCGACGGATTCGATAACATCGCCGACGTCCTGACCATCTCTCCCGTGCTGATGGAGAAATACATGACCGCCGCCGAGCGGATCGCGGCCCGCGCCGTCGGCGCCGACCCGCTTCCTAAAAAGCCCCTCGAGTTCGAATACAGCCGCAAGAATATGAACCTCCGGAGGCTCAATCCAAGCACGGTCGAAGCGACGCACCGCGTCGATTGGGACGGCGAATACGTCATTCGTTTCGGCCTGCCCGGGGAGCGCAACGCGGACGCGAAGCCCGTGACGATGGGCTTCTGGATGGACGGCAAGCTTTTGAACACGATCCAGGTCGAGACCAAGCCCTCAAAGCTCGTTTACTTCGATCCTTACTCGGAAGAGGAAATGCGGCTGTTCCTGCCCGAAGGCGATCACACTTTCCGCGTCGCATTCATCAACGACGAGTTCGCCAAGGGCCTCACGGCGAGGGACGCCTACGACAACAAGAAGAACAAGTTCATCGGTTCGATTCTCTTCATTGGGCCTTATCCGTCCCAGACCGAGAAGGCGAGCCGGAAGAAGATACTGATCTGCGACCCGAATACCGGGCCGGCTTGCGTTGAAAAGATAGTCTCCACATTGGCGCGCCGCGCCTACCGCCGACCTGTCACAAGGGGCGAGGTCGCGCCGCTCGTCAAGCTGGTCAACACGTCGAAGGCTGAAGGGCTGAGCTTGGAGCAGGGCATACAGGTGGCCATTCAGGCGATGCTGGTGTCGCCTCATTTCCTGTTCCGCATCGAGCGCGATATAGACCCGACCGACCCGGCCAAAGTCCACAAGGTATCCGACATCGAACTGGCCTCACGACTGAGTTATTTCCTGTGGAGTTCAATGCCGGACGACGAATTGCTGACACTGGCCGAGGCCGGCAAGTTGCGCGCCTCGCTCGACGCGCAGGTCAAGCGCATGCTGACTGACGAGAAAGCCGCCGAGCTGGCCGACAATTTCGCCGGTCAGTGGTTGGAAACTCGCAACCTGGACGTGGTCAAACCCGATCCGCAGAAGTTTCCGTCCTGGGGACCGGAATTGCGCGAAGCGATGAAGACCGAGACCAGGATGTTCTTCGAGGCGATGCTGCGCGAGAATCGACCGCTCTCGGACTTTCTCGACGCGAGGTTCACTTTCCTGAACGAACCGCTGGCGAAGCATTACGGGATTGAAGGCGTCACGGGGGCTGAGTTCCGACGAGTGGAGTTGAAGAACGACCAGCGCGGCGGAATATTGAGCCACGCGAGCGTACTGACCGTTTCGAGCTATCCGACGCGCACATCGCCGGTGATCCGAGGGAAGTATGTGTTGCAGAACATCCTCGGCGCGCCGCCTCCCGCGCCGCCTCCCGACGTGCCGGTTCTGGACGAAGGAGCGGTGGGAAATACCGGCACGCTCCGGCAGCAGCTCGAAAAGCATCGCTCGAACCCTACCTGCGCAGCCTGCCACAACCGTATGGACGTGCTCGGCTTCGGCCTGGAAAATTACGACGCCATCGGACGATGGCGCACGATGGACGGAAAGTTCCAGATTGACGTGAGCGGCGCATTCCCCAACGGGAAGTCTTTCGCCACACCGGCGGAGATGAGGGCGCTGCTCAAGGGAGAAATTCCCGATTTCGCGCGATGTTTGACCGGGAAAATGCTAACCTACGCGCTAGGCCGTGGGCTTGAGCGGTATGACAGGAGAACGGTCAACGACATCACCAGGAAATTGGAGGCGTCCGGCTATCAATTCCAGACGCTCATCTACGAGGTGACGAAGAGCCTGCCGTTCCAATCGCGGCGAGGCGAGGCCTTAGGAAAACAGGTGTCAATTGCCCGGTAACGAATAAATTCGTTACTACGTGGGAGGAGGTTGTCCAACGATGATTACGCGAAAGGCGATACCAAGAAGAACGATTCTCAAAGGCATGGGGACGGCGATTGCGCTTCCTTTCCTCGACGCGATGACCCCGGCGCTGGCGTCTAGCAAGGCGCCTGGAGAGACGCCGGTGAGGATGATGTTCGTGTACGTGCCGAACGGCGTCATGATGGAGCATTGGAATCCGAAATACGAAGGGAAGCTCCGTGAGCTGCCGAGGGTCCTCGAGCCGCTCGAGCCGCTCAAAGACGACATCCTCCTGCTCGGCAACCTGACGAATAACGCCGGGCGGGCCTGGCTGGACGGCCCGGGCGATCATGGGCGTTGCTGTGGCTCCTATCTGACCAGCATTCACGTGCGCAAGACCACGACCGATATTCTGTCGGGCGTATCCTGCGACCAGATCGTCGCCAGTCAAATTGGCGCCAAGACCCGCTTCCCGTCGCTCGAAGTGGGCATCGAGGATGCGCGCCAGGCGGGCGATTGCGATTCGGGCTACTCCTGCGCCTACACGAACAATCTGGCCTGGAAGAGCGAGAGCCAGCCGCTGCCGCCGATTCTGAACCCACGCCAGTTTTTCGAGCGGTTATTTGGAAGCGGCGTCGCGTTGAGCCCCGAAGAGCGCGCGCGGCAGAGCCGGATTCGGCGCAGCGTAATGGACCTGGTGGTCGCCGACACAAAGAAGCTTCAATCGACGCTCGGCCCCACCGACAAACGCAAGTTGGACGAATATCTCACCTCCATACGCGAAATCGAGCGCCAACTGGAGAAAGCAGAGCAGGACAAGACCGAGATCAATCCCGGCATGGAGAAGCCTTACGGCATCCCGAGCGATTTCGCCGAACACTTCAAGCTGATGACCGACATGGTGACGGTGGCGTTCCAGGCCGACCAGACGCGCGTCGTGACGTTCATTGTCACGCGCGAGGGCACTTCGCGCTCCTACCGCGAGATCGGCATCCCGGACGGCCATCACCCGCTCACTCACCACCGAAACGACCCGGCCTTGACGGAGAAGGTCGCCCAGATCAACACCTATCACATGCAGCAGTTCGCGACGTGGATCGCGCGATTGAAGGCTATCAAGGAAGGCGACTCGACGCTGCTCGACAACTCGATGATCGTCTACGGCGCCGGATTGTCGGACGGCAACCGTCATACGCACGAAGACCTGCCGACGCTCATCGCCGGGCGCGGCGGAAAATCCTTCAAGACGGGCCAACGCATAGTCCACCGAAGAGAGACGCCGCTGGCGAATCTCTTCCTGACGATGATGGATCGCATGGGCGTCCGGGCGGATTATTTCGGCGACGCGACGGGGCGGCTGGACGGCTTAAACCTGAGCTGAAATGCGCTACGCGGGCGGAAACCTTCGCCGTCAGACAAGAACAACGATCGAATCCCCTATCGCTGGAAAGGTGTCCTGTTGGGCATTGTCAGTTGGATATTGGGTATTGCCGTTTTAGGATAGAAAACCTTCTTTCCTGTTTTTCAATGGCCGATATTCAATAGCCAATACCCTGCGCCGCGAAGGCGCATATGCGTCCACTCACAAGAAGGCGCCTTTCCGAGTCGCGCATCTTAACCAATCAAACATTAGACAAGGAGATCTGATGATGAGAGCCAGAATCACGTTTCTTTCCTTTTGCCTTGTAGTAACGACAATGATCTGGGCCGCTGACGCGAACGGTCAGTACCTAGAGGACGACTTTAACCGCCGGGACATGGCGTTGGTTTGGAGCGGAGATGTCAGCGGCAAGTGGACAGCTCAAGTTCCCGGACGGGACGGGCAACCTCAGGAGACCACTTTTACTTTCAAGGTCGAAGGAGACAAGTTGACCGGAGCGGTGTCGGGCCGGCAGGGCGATACGCCGATTGCGGACGGGAAAATCAGCGGCGACGAAATCTCGTTTACAGTGACGCGTGAACGTCAGGGCGCCACGATCAAGCAGCTTTACAAAGGCAAAGTGTCGGGCGAAGAAATCAAATTTACCCGCAGCACCGAGGGCGGCCAAGGTAACCGTCCTCCAGTCGAATTCAGCGCCAAAAAAGCGCAGTAACGCCACCACCTCGCGTTGCAGCGCCTTGAAACGATGAAAATCGCGGACCGTGTGTAGGGCGCCTGGGAGCGCAGGCATCCTTGCCTGCTTGCTTCGGCGAGTCGGTCATTGCCGGAAACCAGGCAGGCAAGGATGCCTGCGCTCCCAGGCGCTCTACACTTTTCTGAGGAGACTGCGCCATGCAAAATCAAGGACAAGAGAAAACTCCCGTCGGAATCATTTTCGATTGCGGATTGGGCGACAGAATCGACGAGGCGCTGGCGCTGGCCTTGCTCTACGGCCTTGACGGTAAGAACGAGGCGCGCGTCATCTCGCTCAGCGTCAGCAAGCCAAATCTGAAGGCCGCCGCGTTTTGCGAAGCCATCGCTCGTTTCTATGGCGGGGCTTCGAGCGGGGCCTTCGGCGCGGTCGGGCGGACTTTGCCGGTCGGCCTCGCCGATGAGGGCAAGTCGCCGGAGGACACGCCGATGCTCACCGTCCCGCTGTCGAAGTTGAATGACGCCGGCGCGCCGCTCTACAGCCACGGCATCGAGAAGCTCACCGACACGGCCGAGGTCAGGGCGTTGATCCGCAACGCTCTCACGCAACAGCCCGATCAGAGCTGCGTTGTCGTACTGACCGGGCCGGCGACCAACCTCGCAAGAACTCTCGATCTGCCCGGGGTCAAAGAACTGATTGCGCGCAAAGCGCGGTTCCTATCGGTCGTGGGCGGCGCCTACCCTGACGGTCCGCCGCAGTCCAACATCAAAACCGACATCGCTGCTGCGAGAAAGCTCTTCGCCGAATGGCCCGCGCCCATAGTCACCTGCGGCGGCGAGATCGGAGCGTCGCTGTCCTATCCCGCGTCGAGCATTGAAAATGATTTCGCGTGGACGCCGGCTCATCCGGTTGTCGACGCCTACCGCGCTTACAAGCCTATGCCGTACGACGCGGCGACCTGCGCCATGGCCGCGCTGC
Organism: Blastocatellia bacterium; assembly: GCA_035275805.1. Classification (GTDB taxonomy): domain Bacteria; phylum Acidobacteriota; class Blastocatellia; order RBC074; family RBC074; genus JAJVID01. The sequence goes on along the minus strand of DATEMG010000098.1, from coordinate 20,316 downwards.
TCTACGCCGTCCGACCTCAGGAAGGCTATTTCAAATTGTCCGAGCCGGGAACGATCAGCGTGCGCGACGACGGCCGAACGAAGTTCACTCAGTCGCCCGGAGGCAATCATCGCTGCCTGATCCTGGACCCTGAACAGAAGGACCGCGTCATCAAGACGTACACCGAAATCGCCAGCGCGAAACCTGCGCCGAGACAACCGCGATTCCGCCGGCAACAGCAACAGCAACAGCAACAACAGCAGCAGACGCCCCCAAAGCCGCCCACAGCCAAGCCGCCGCAGAGTGGCGCGTAACGCTGACCCATTTTGTAACCTCCCCTGACTTGGCGCCGTCTCTGTAAGTGGCATCCGCCGAAATAGTTTTTCCTATACCAGTTGACGGCCGATGTGAAAAAGACTTGACGCGCTCGCATCCTGGCAGAGGTTGCGAGCGCCGCCTCACACAGGAGTCGCTCAGGTCGCATTGGGCGACATCCTGAAATGATAAAAATCGCAGTTCGTAGTCCCGCCTAAAGGCGGGACTACGAACTGATTTTCCGAGGAGAGAACCATGAAACGTTTCGCTATTTCCATCGCGCTGGCGGCCTTTGCCTTCGGCCTGTTCATTCAGGGCGCGGACGCCGCCAAATGGACCTCGGGCATGAACGAGGGTAAGCCCGAATTCAAATCGATGGGGCCTCTGGCCTTCGGTCCTGACGGCGTTCTGTTCGTCGCCGACGCCAAAGCGGCGGCGATCACGGCCATCGCCACAGGCGACACCAAACCCGCCGCGAACGCCAAACAGCTCAACGTCGAAGCGATCAACCAAAAAATCGCGGCGTTACTGGGCGCGAGCGCCGACCAGATTCTGATCAATGACCTGGCGGTCAACCCTATTTCGCGCAACGCCTATCTGGCTGTGTCTCGCGGCCGCGGCGCCGACGCCGTTCCCGCGCTGATTCGCGTCAAAGCCGACGGCCAACCGGAACTCGTCTCGCTCGACAAGGTGAAATTCTCGCGCGCCGACCTGCCTGATCCGCCCGCGGACGCGATGGTCGGACAGGGCAATCGCCAGAGCAATCCGCGCCTCGAAGCGATCACCGACATCGGATTCCTGGACGGGCGCCTTTTCATCGCCGGATTGGCGAATGAAGAATTCGCATCTACTCTGCGCGCGATCCCGTTCCCGTTCAAGACCGTCGCCAGCGGAACCTCCGTCGAGATATTTCACGGCGCCCACGGGCGGTTTGAAACGCGCGCGCCGGTGCGCACCTTCACGACTTTCAAGATCGGCAAGGAAGATCACCTGCTGGCGGCTTACACCTGCACGCCGCTTGTCCAGTTCCCGATCAGCGAGCTGAAGCCCGGCGCCAAGATCAAAGGCAAGACCATCGCCGAGCTCGGCAACCGCAACCGCCCGCTCGATATGATCGCCTACGAGAAGGACGGCAAGACCTACCTGCTTATGGCCAATAGCAGCCGCGGCGTAATGAAGATTACCACCGAGCAGATCGACAAGGCCGAGAGCATCATCGAGCCTGTGGCCGACAAGAAGGGACTGACTTACGAAACCATCGCAAGCTGGACCGGTGTTGATCAACTCGATCGCTTCGACGCCAATCAGGTTGTCGTGCTTCGCCGCGCCGAAGGCGGCTCGCTCAACCTCCAATCGTTGCCTTTGCCGTAATTGAAGACCAACCGTGAGGGCGCAAAGACGATGTTCGGACAATTCATTCAGTGAGTTTCTTTCGAACGATGCAAAAGGGAAGGAAAAAGGGAGTGGGGAGTGGGGAGTGGGAAGTGGGGACAAGGAAATTGTTTTCCCATCCCCATTCCCCATTCCCCACTCCCCACTCCCTTTTTGCCTTTTTTGCCCTCTTCGCTTTTTTCGCTTCCTCTTCGACCGGCGCCAGTGGGCCTGACTTTCATGTCGCGGCTTTGCAAGATCAGGCTTCGATCCGTTGGACGTCTGATCCTGTGGATCCTTACAAGGTCGTTGTTGAGGTCTACAGTCTGAGCGCGGATGCGATCGAGCGCTTGCGGCGATCGAAGCCGTCTCAAGACCAATGGCGGCGTCTGTTCTCTGTTTATGTTGGGCAGGAAGGGCCGGTGAGCGCTTCAGACCTGCCTCCGATGGCGGGCGCCTATCGAGTCGAAGCGAATGCGCTGCGCTTCGAGCCGCAGTTCCCGCTTGAGCCGGGGCTTAAGTACCGCGCCTTCTTTCGCCCCGACCAACTGCCTGGCGCCAACAAAGCGGCGCCGATCACATCCGCCTTTCAATCGCCGATGCGGAGCGCAACGCCGGCTACGCTGGTGAGTCGCGTCTATCCCAGCGCCGACACGCTGCCGGAGAACCTGCTCAAGTTCTACGTCCACTTCACGGGGCCGATGAGCCGCGGGAACATTTACGACCACATTCGTCTGCGCGACGAGAACGGAAGGGACGTCGAACTGCCCTTTCTGGAAATCGACGAAGAGTTGTGGGACGCGACGACGACGCGGCTGACGCTGATCATCGATCCGGGACGCATCAAACGCGGCGTCCGACCGCTCGAAGAGATCGGCCCGGCGCTAGAAGCAGGAAAAAGCTATACGCTCGCGATCGGGCGCGAATGGCGTGACGGGGCGGGGAATCCGCTCAAGGAGAATTTCCAGAAAGCATTCAAAGTCGCGGCGCCTGACCGCGAACCGCCTGACCCGGCGCGATGGAAGGTCGAAGCGCCGCGAGCCGATTCGCGCGAGCCGCTCGCGGTCGTTTTCCCGGAACCGATGGATCACGCCCTGTCCCTGCGCCTCATCCGCGTGGCCGGAGATCAGGGGGGGATCGCGCCAGGAAAAGTTTCATTGGAGGAACAGGAGCGCCGTTGGACATTTACTCCCGATAACGTTTGGCGCCGAGGGCGCTATCAACTTATTATCCATACCACACTGGAGGATTTGGCGGGAAACAACATCGGTAAGCCGTTCGAGGTGGATCTGTTTGAGGGTGTCGAGCGGCGGCTTCCCACGACAACCGTTAAGCTTTCATTCGAGGTTCAAAACTAACGGGGAGGAAAATGAAACGAGACAAGATCACACGACGGAAATTCGTCGCGGGGACGACCGGCGCCGCCGTCGGCGCGATGATCGTGCCGCGCCATGCGCTCGGAGGTCCTGGCTATGTTGCGCCGAGCGATAAACTAAACGTCGCGGTCGTCGGCTGCGGGGGCCAGGGCGCGTCAGACGCATCCGAATTGGTGGCCGGCGGCGACAACATAGTCGCGCTGGCCGACGTGGATTTCGGCTACGTGGACAAGGCCGTGGCCGAGCGCACGAAGGACCGGGAAGGTAAACCGAACGAGCAGATGATCAAGCTGCAAGAGGCTTACGGCAAGGCCAAGCGCTACGACGACTTCCGCAAGATGCTCGATCAGCAAAAAGACATTGACGCGGTTCTGGTCGCCACGCCAGACCACATCCATGCCGTCGCGGCCAAAGCTGCGCTCGACGCGGGCAAGCATGTCTATTGCGAAAAGCCGCTGACATGGTCGGTCCACGAAGCCCGCGCGCTGCGCGAGACGGCGAGGAAGAACCCAAAGCTTGTCACGCAAATGGGCAACCAGGGGCATTCGAGCCACGAAGCTCGTTTGATCAACGAGTGGATCCAGGCCGGCGTCATCGGCCCTGTGCGGGAAGTCTACGTCTGGACGAACCGCCCGATATGGCCGCAAGGCGTGCCGCGTCCTGGCAAACCGGCTCCGGAACCGGCGCCTGTTCAATCCTCTGAAGCAAGACAAGGCGAAGCGGGACAAGGGCTGTCCCAATCCCCGCCGCAGGCCCAAGCGCCCAGGCCACCCGCTGGGCAAAGAATGGCCAGGGGCGGTTACGGCTCCGCCGGCAGTTTCGGCAATGAGTGGACGCAGGTGCGCCTCAACAAGGATACCGCGTGGACAGTTCTCAACGATTTCTCGAAGCCGTCTACGCTCAATTGGGATTTGTATCTGGGGCCTGCGCCAGAGGTCCCTTTTCATTCGATCTACCATCCGTTCAACTGGCGCGGCTGGGTTGATTACGGGACCGGCGCGCTGGGCGACATGGGCGCCCACCTGATTGACCACCCGTTTTGGGCGCTGGACCTTGGGCTGCCGACGCAGGTCGAAGCCACCTCGACTCCCTGGGGGTACGACAGCAAGAACATCCCGGTCAGCCACCCGCTGGCGACTCAGGCGGTTTATCATTTCGCGGCGCGCGGCAATCAGCCGCCCGTCAAGATGGTCTGGCTCGACGGCGGGTTGATGGCGCCTCGGCCGGAGGTCCTGCCGGAAAAGGTCTCGCTTGAACGCGGCGGCGGAGTCATCATCGTCGGCGAGAAGGGAATCCTGATGCACGAGACTTACGGCAAGAACCCCCGCCTCTTCCCAGAATCGTTGATGGAGGCGGCGGCGAAGGTTCCCCAGAAATACGAGCGCATCGAAACCGATAAGGACAAGAACGCGCTGCATCGCCAGAACTGGGCCAAAGCCTGCAAGGGCCAGGCCAAGTCGACCTCTCCGTTCGAATACGCCTCGAAGCTCACCGAGACGATGCTGCTCGGAATCGCAGCGCTGAAAGCGGGGCAGGGCGTACCGATTCGCTATGACGGCGAGAAGGGCGAGATCACTAACGTGAAAGAGGCTAACCAGTACCTCCACCGCGAATATCGCAAGGGCTGGATTTTGTGAATAGGACTTAGGGGACTTATAGGACTTTTTGGTCCTGTGAGTCCCAAAGCTCCCATAAAACCCATAAGACTTATGAAAGCGAGAAAGCAATTAGCATTACTGGCGATTATGGCGGCGGTGTGGGTGATCGCGACTGGCTTTGCGGCGGCGCAGGAGCCGAAACCGGCCAACCCGACGGGCGCTCAGCCGGTCAGTGCGGCAAAGGCGCCTGACAAACTGGAAAGTTTGCCGGCCTCGGAGTTTTCGCGCATTGTTCGTGAATTCTCCGAAGATGGCGGTTACTTCCGCTCGGACAATTTCACGTCCAACGAGACCGCATATCTGACCGTGGTGGATACGATGCGGCGCCTCGGCGCTTCCGGCGGGGCTTATCTCGGAGTTGGGCCGGAACAGAATTTCACCTACATCGCCAAGATTCGCCCACGCATCGCCTTCATCGTGGACATCCGCCGCCAGGCGATAATCCAGCACCTGATGTACAAGGCTGTCTTCCACCTTTCGCCGGATCGCGTCCAGTTTCTCTCGCGCCTCTTGAGCCGGCCATTGCCGAAGGACAAGGTCCTGAAAGGGGACGCGCCGATACAAGAGATCGTCGCCTATTTCAGCCAGGCCGCCGCCGATGAAAAGACGTATTCGGCCAACCTGGCCGCGGTCCGCAAGACGATCGAGGAGGAGTTTCAATTCCCGCTCTCCGAGGGCGATCTGAAGAGTTTGGATTACGTCTATAAAAGCTTCCGCGAAGACGGGCTCGACATCGCCTACAGGATGGACGACTCGCGCGGCGGTTACTTTCCCACTTTTAGAGACCTGATCTTACAACCTGACCTCAACAATAAGCTCGGCAATTTTCTCGCCGTCGCCGAAGATTATGAATTCGTGCGCAATATGCACCGCAAGAATCTGATCATCCCCGTAGTCGGCGACTTCGGCGGAAAGAAGGCTCTCCGGGCCGTGGGCGATTACCTGCGGAAGAACGGCTTCACCCTGACAGCCTTCTACACGTCGAACGTCGAGCAGTACCTGTTTCAGAACGAAATCTTCGCGGCCTTCGCCGACAACGTGCGGACGCTGCCGATCAACGATCGCAGCCTCTTCATCCGCTCGGCCACAGGGCGCTTCCCACACCCGGCGCGACTGCCGGGCCACCGCGCCTCTACGCTGCTGCAGCAGATGTCGGTCTTCCTGAAAGACTTCAGTGAGGGGCGCTACCAGAGCTACTTCGAGCTGGTTACGATCAACTTCATCGGGCCTGACAAGCCATAGAACTTATAGGACCTATGGGACCTATGGGACTTACAAGTCCCATAGGTCCCATAGCGTTACTTTAACGTTTCGTGACGGTGATCGGCCCCTTGAGGCGGAAGTTTAACTGTGATTCGCTGGGGATCACCGCGGGGTCGCCGCGCGTCGCCAGCACAAGGCCTGTGCCGGCCCCGCCTCCAGCGCCCGCGCCGATCGCCGCGCCTTTACCGCCGCCAGCTATCGCGCCGATCGCCGCGCCGATTCCGGCGCCGATTCCGATCTTCATCGCATCTTTCTTCTTCGTACCCTTGGCTTCCTTCGTGTAAGAGCTGGTCGAAAGGTCTACAGTGCGCCCGTCGGCAAGTTGCAGGCTGCGCAGCTTGACCGTCATCGAGGCCCGCCCTTTTACCCTGCCGCCAGGATCAGAGTTGACGACCACGCCCTGGACCGTCGCGCCTCGCTTGGCGATCACCCAGTCGCCGTCGACGATGGGGCGCGCCAGGCTGGCCGTAAAGAGATCGCCGTCCTTGGCGGTCTTGGTGGAGAGATCATTGGCTGTTGAGACCATAATGGACGTGCCCGCGCGAATCGTGAAAACGCGTGGCGGGGCCGGCGGCGCGGCGCTGGGGGCGGCGGGAGCGGTGTTGGCCGGCGCGGCGCCTGGATTGGTCGCCGCGTTTGAAGCGACAGCGCCTGGATTACTCGCCGCGGTTGAAGCCGCGTCCGGCGTCGGCGACGCCGATGTCAGCGCCGTTGCGACGCTGGGCGAAGGACTTGGTTGAGCCGTCGACGCGTTCTCAGTGGTTTTAGATGAGCAGCCGAGTTGCGCCAGCATTAATGCGGCCACAGCGAATCCCCAGACTGCATGAATCTTCAGACGATTTTTCATAGCGCTCCTATTCGTATCAGTACCGCGGGCGATAGCGAGCGGGACCACATTATCGACCCTCTATAGGCGTCTCGCTCGCGGCGCTGATTCGTAAAAAGTTGAAATTTGAGCCATTGGTCTTCCCCGCCTTTGTCGCTTCGCTGGAGGATGATGGAAGACTTAATGAAACGATGGGGCAATGACCGCGTAATATTCGCCAATTTATCGCTACGAGCGCAAGCGGCGTCGCGCCACTTTGCTCTGTTTTCGCGCCGGGCGATAATGATTAGGCGATGAAGATTTTGACTGCACAACAGATGCGAGAGATTGACCGGCTGACTGTCGAGCAATGCGGCATTTCGTATGCGACCTTGATGGAGACGGCGGGGGCGCGGGTAGTCGAGGCTATCCTGCGACATTATGGGGACGTTGAAGGAAAGAGTTTTTTGATCCTTTGCGGCAAAGGCAACAACGGCGGCGATGGGGCGGTCATTGCCAGATTGTTGAGAATGCGAGGGGCGCGTATCAAGGTTGAACTGTTCGGCAAGCTGGACGATGCGCAAGGCGAGGCGCGCGCCAATCTGGAGAGCGTGAAGACGTTGGTCGTCTCTGGAGGGATAATCTTCAACGAGGTTGGGCGAACTCCAGGCGATGTTAAGTCACATCGGCCTGCCGGAATGACTGAAGATAAGGAAAGACGTCTGTTTCGACCGCCAGATTTCGTGGTTGATGCGATCTTCGGCACCGGATTGACGCGCCCGGTCGAAGGCGGAATCGCGACTCTCATCTCGGAACTTAACGACTTTAGGAAAAAACACGCCCTCAAAGTTATAGCGGTAGACATGCCCTCCGGTCTGTCTTCAGATTCCGGACAGCCGATTGGCCCGCACATTGAAGCCGACCTGACCGTGACTTTCACATCTCCAAAAATCGGCAACGTTCTTCCGCCTTCTTGCCATGCCAACGGCAAATTGGTTGTCGCATCGATAGGGACGCCTAATTGGTTGATCGAGGAAGAATGCCCCTCACAGCTTTATTTAGTCTCCGAAAGCCAGGTCGCTGATTGGCTCCGATTGTCGAGACGGCCCCAAGACGCTCATAAAGGTTCGGTCGGTGACGTGCTGCTGATCGCCGGCTCACGAGGTAAGACCGGCGCGGCTGCGCTGGCGTCAGGCGCCATTTTACGGGCCGGCGCGGGCTTGGTTACGGTGGCTACTTCGCGTTCGGCTCAATCACTGCTGGTCACTCAGGCGTGGAACGAGGTGATGACGGAGGCTTTAGATGAAACCCCTGACGGGGCTATTTCACATCCGGCGCTCGGTCGCGCGCTGCAACTCGCGCAGAAGAGAACGGTCGTAGCCGTCGGCCCGGGGTTATCTTCGGCGGACGAAAGCACAAGGCGATTTGTGCGAGACTTTGTCGGGCAAAGAACCACCGCATTGGTCATCGACGCAGATGGTTTGAATGCGCTCGCGCCGTGGCCGGAAGAACTTCAGGGCTCGGAAGAAATGCCGATTGTGATCACGCCTCATCCGGGCGAGATGGCCAGACTAACCGGAATGACGATCGCGGAAGTCAACGCAGATCGAATTGCTGTCGCGCGCGGGTTCGCCGAGAAACATCGCGTTATCACTGTTCTCAAAGGAAATCGCACCGTCATTGCCGCGCCCTTGAAATTTGTGGATCAGAACTATCGGTTTACCGATGTACATGTCGTTCCGACCGGGAACGCTGGGATGGCCACCGCCGGTTCTGGCGACGTGTTGACCGGAATTGTCGCAAGCTTCCTTGCCCAAAGCCCTCGATTGACTGATGAAATCAAACTTGGCTCTGGAAGCAGAGATGCCGTGGTGTCGGCGGTCTACCTGCACGGCCTCGCAGGCGACCTTGCGGCTGACAGACTCGGAATGCGCCCGCTCATCGCTTCCGACATCATTGCCAGTTTGAGCGAGGCGATCATGCAAGTCGGCGGCGACGCGGAGCGCGGTCGAACAAGCGCTATCTCTACGATCTGATGTCATCGATTACAACCGGACAGTTCATCACTTGCTCCGCCGAAGAGACCTTCGATCTCGCCTACCGAATTGGCGAGGCGATCAACGAGCCGGCGGTATTTCTGCTCCAGGGCGACCTGGGCGCGGGCAAAACGGTTTTCGCCAAGGGACTCGGCGCCGGATTGGACATTGACCCGGCCGAAGTCAACAGCCCGACATTCACGATTGTGAATCGGCACGAAGGGCGAATGCGGCTCTACCATCTCGATCTGTATCGCATTACGGGCGGGGCGAGCGAGGTTTACGATCTCGGCTTGGAGGAGATACTTGCGGAGCCGGAGGCGGTCGTCGTGATCGAATGGCCGGAGCGTCTGGGAGCTTTCGCGGTTCCGAACGCTTATCGAGTCGTGATTACAGATCTTGGCATGGATGACCGGCGACTTGAAATTGTCCACATCAAATAGGTGATCGAGATGTTCAGCTTTTCGCGCCTATGATGGCTTGAGAAAACGTGCTAACTCTAAACACTCCACTCGTCGAACTTCATCATCACGGCCTGCCGCGCGTCGGCCAGAAGACGGCGCATGGGGTGGCCGCCGAGGTCGCCGCGATCGCCGCGAAGCCCGACGCCCGCGACGCGACGGTCGAGGACCTGTTGCATTATTTGCCGATGCGCTACGAAGACCGGTCGAACCTGGCGCGCATTTCGCAGTTGCAGGACGGGCAGACGGCTTCAGTCGAGGTGATGGTGCGGGTGGGCGGGATCATTCCGCTCAAAGGCGGACGGCTGAAGATGTACGAGTTCATCGCAACGGACGGCGAAAATCAGGCGCGCGCTTACTGGTGGAATCAGATTTATCTCAACAGGGTCTTTCAACGCGGCTCGCGCGTGATCCTTTACGGCCAGTGGAAGCTGAACAAGTACAAAGGCTATTACGAAGTCGAAAATCCCGAGTACGAGCTTTTGACTGACGACGATGACGACCCCGAAACGTCGGCAATCCACACGGCGCGGCGTGTGCCCATCTACCGCAAGCTCGGAGATTTTCGCACGCGGCAATTACGCTCGATCTTTCATCACCTGCTCAAGGGGATCGAAAAGGACGCCGCCGAATCTCTGCCCGATGAGATCATCGCGCGCTGCAATCTGATCCCGCGCCTCGACGCTTTGCGCAAAGTCCATTTTCCCGCCGACGATTCACCGATAGACGATTACAACCTGGCGCGTTCGCCCGCGCACCGGCGATTGATTTTCGAGGAGTTTTTCTGGCTATCGCTGGCGCTGGGTTTGCGCAGGGGCGAGCGCGTCAGCGAGCCGAAGGGCGAAATCATCGAAATCACCGACCGAGTGCGCGATGCCGTGCGTTCGATCCTGCCGTTCCACCCTACCGAAGCCCAAAAGCGGGCGTTGAAGGAAGTCGTCGACGACATGACCAGCGACAAACCAATGAACCGCCTGCTGCAGGGCGATGTGGGCAGCGGCAAGACGATTGTCGCGGTTCAGGCGATGGTCGTCGCGATCGAGAACGGTTACCAGACGGCCTTGATGGCGCCGACGGAGATTCTGGCCGAACAGCACGCCCGCAACATCCGGCGCTGGTTGGCAGATACGCCTTACCGCGTGGAGCTACTCACGGGAAGTTTGAGGGCGAAAGAGAAGCGCGAGACTCAGGAAGCCGTCGCCTCGGGCGACGTCGACCTGATCGTCGGCACGCACGCGCTGATTCAGGATGCGGTGCAGTTCAGAAAGCTCGGCCTCGCCGTGATCGACGAGCAGCACCGCTTCGGCGTGCTGCAGCGCGCCGAAATTAGACGGCGCGGCGTCAACCCCGACGTCCTGGTCGTGACGGCCACGCCGATCCCGCGCAGCCTGGCGATGACAGTTTACGGTGACCTCGAAGTCTCGATCATCGACGAGATGCCGCCGGGCCGCACGCCTGTCTCGACGCACGTGCGAGGCGAAGACCGGCGCGAGAAGATTTATGAGTTCGTCCGCGACCAGGTAAAAAAGGGGCGCCAGGCTTATGTCGTTTATCCGATCATTGAGGAGTCCGAAAAGCTCGATTTGCGAAACGCGACCGAGATGTACGAAAACCTGCGCCAGGAGGTCTTCCCCGAATTCTGCGTCGGCCTGCTGCATGGAAAAATGAAGCCCGCCGAGAAAGAGGGCGTGATGGCGGCTTTCGGCGCGAACAAGATTCAGATTCTGGTGGCGACGACCGTGATCGAGGTCGGCGTGGACGTGCCGAACGCCACGGTCATGCTGATCGAACACGCAGAACGTTTCGGCCTGTCGCAACTGCATCAATTGCGCGGGAGAGTCGGACGCGGCGCGGCGGAGAGTTTCTGCATTCTGCTCGCGCAGTTTCAGAAGACCAAGGAAGCGCGAGAGCGGTTGAAAATAATGGAAGAGACCACAGACGGCTTCAAGATCGCCGAGAAGGACCTTGAGATTCGAGGCCCCGGAGAGGTGATGGGAACCCGCCAATCGGGCATTCCCGCGTTCCGCATCGCCAACATCGTGCGCGACCAGAAGATTTTGGAGATCGCGCGGCGCGAGGCGGACTACATGCTCAACGAGCGCAGAAAAACACGCGAGACCGACCGCTTGATTAGCCACGTGCGCAGCCAGCCGCGATACGGGCTGGCGAATGGCGGTTAATACGAAGGGACGGGGCGACAAGGCGACGGGGCGACGGGGCGACGGGGCGACAGGGAGATAGAGAAAGTCAGAATCTCCCTGTCGCCCCGTCGCCCCGTCTCCTTGTCTCTGTGGCAATTAGTCCGCGTCCTGCTCTTCCATAAAGACTAGCGCGTAACGCATGCGCGATGTCGTCGGAAGGGGTTCGTATGCTTTCTCGCGGCGAAGCGCGAAAGCGAGAGCGTCTGCGACGGCTTCTGTAAGGTCGGGATGAATGCCTTGCTTCATGCATGCGTCCAGGTGAGTGGCGAGAATGTCTTCGGCCCAGGCAATCTCTTCATCAGTGATCCTGAAAAGGTGTTCCGTTTCGGACTCGGTCCTCGCTATCACCTGGCGTTTGATGTGCGAATCCAGCAAGCGTTTAGCGAGAGAAACGGCGTTTGGGTGCTTCATTTCCTGTTCTCCAGTTAAGCTTGTTCGATTAATTTTTCCGTGACCGCGAATTGATGAACGCATACTACAATCGCCCGGCGTGGCAGGCAAGTTATTTCTCTATCAAACGTCGCGATTTGTGATCCGTCCATAGTTCCTCGCCGGCGGCGGTGGCTTCGAGCTTGCGCGAGAGGCTAAGGCGCGCCAGCCCTCTTTCGATGAGCGTGGCGATCTCCCGCTTGGCGTTCACTTCATCGATGTCGGCGCCGACGCCTAGCGTGTGATCGATGACCCAGCCCGCCAGGCCGACCCTTTCGGCGCAGATCGACGCGACCAGATGCTCGGGGCTGTAACGCCCGCCGAGTTCGGCGATGACGCCGAGCAGCGCAAACGCGCAAGCGTTGAGATCGCCGAGCTCGGAGGCCAGGCGAGCCAATTCCGGCGCTCCTGCGTCGGGCGCCGCGACTCGCGGTTCCTCAGGCGCCAGCGGCAGAGATTCCTGCGTACTCTCGACCCTGGCCTTCAATTGGTAATCGCCGCGCAGTCCGCGCGCGACCTGCTTTTCGTAAAGCAGCAACGTGCAGACGGGGTCGAGCGAGGCGTAATTCAATTGTTCAGCGGTCAGGGGGCGGCGGCCCCAATCGCCACGCTGTTCGGTCTTGTCCAGATGGAAGCCCAGGTGGGCTTCGACCTGGGCCTGCAGCGAGCAGCGGCGCTCGCCGCTGCGCCGCGCGGCCAGCATCGTGTCGTGAATCGGAGAGGTGGCGATGCGATAATGGCGTGACAGTTTCACCGCGTCGAAGCCGGCGTTATGAATGGCCTTGACCTGCGCGCTCAGCTCGAGAGGGCGCCGCAGCGGTTCCGGATCGAAATCCGCCATCGCGTCAATGACGATTGCGCGTATCGCGTCGTTTTCGCGGAAGGCCAACTGAATGAGCGCGACGCGCTCCAACTCACGGTCCCACCAGTAGGCCGTTTCGATGTCGAGCGCGATCACCGGCGCCGCGTCGAGGCGTCCGAGAACCGCTATGATAGCGGGTTTGTCGTTGACGAATTCGACGGTGTGGTTAAACATCGCGGCTATCTTCTTTGATCGTTCGCGCGGGAGCGTGATTTCAGATCAGTTTAGTATCAGTAATAGAACGCTGATGACGCGGATAGAGCGGATAGACGCTGAACTTTTTTGGTTTTATCTGCGATGATCCGCGCTCGTCCGCGTCATCAGCGTTCTATTGACGCCTTATTCGCCTCAAACTTAGACCGCCAGCGTCATGCCTCGCAAATGCTCAAGCCTGTTGCGGGCTTTTTTGACCTGGCGGTCGACCTGCCCGATCAGGTCGGCGAAGAGATCGATGCCTGTCGCTTCGGCGTTTTCGATTCTAAGTTTGAGCTTGTAAGTCTCCGAGGCCGTGATCTCTTCGATCTCCGATTCGATGTCGGCCAGACGGCGTTTGGCTTCGGCTATGCGGCGGACCAGCAGGATCACCTCGGCCGACATCGAGCCGCCGACCTCGACGCTTTCCAGTCCCTCGCCCGCTTCGAGCAATTCCTGCAACCGGTCTTCCGCTCCGGTTTCATATGCGCGATTGATTTCGACCATCAATTGATGGCGATGCTGGCGCTCCTGCGGGCAGGAGGAGAGGTCGGGGTGGAATTTCCGCGCGACCTCGCGGTAGAGCTTTTTGAGTTTGTCGGAGTGAAAACGATTCTGGCCGCAGCCGACTTCGTCGTCGCCCAGCGAGATTGGTTCTTCGTCGTCAATTTCAAGCCCCTGCGACTTCGCGATCTCTTTTTCAATTTCAGCCAGTTCGTCGTATCGCTTGCCGACGGCGCTCAGGTAGCGACTCTCGAAAGCGCGCAGGCTTGATTGCAGGTTCGCAAGCTCCGCCTCGCCTTCGGAGAGCCTGGATTCGAGTTCGGACAACTCTTCGCGCCGCTCTCGCAGGGCCTGTTCTTCGCTCAACTGATTCAGAACCAAATCCGATGCGCTCATAATCATGTAAGACGGCGTCAAAACGTCAGAACCTCTCCTGCAATCGCCTCAAAATTTCGTTGAACGTTTGATACTCGCGGCTATTGATCCGGCGCTCACGGCAATATTCGGCCAGCGAGTGTTTGGCGAATACCTCGTCGGCGGTTTCGGCCGCCGCTTGGTCCGACAGGCCGTCGCCGATGAAGATGACGTATTCGCCGCGTCGCCGCGCCTCCTTCAAATGTCTCGCTTTGTCGTGTCCCCAATCCGTCTCGTCGCGAAATCGGCACTGCCATCCGACCTCTTCATTCGGCTGAATGTGGTTCGCCAGAATTTCGAGATCCGGGAATTCGTCGCGTGAGATGAACAGATCGATGATTTGATGGAAGCCGGCGCTCAATACGGTCAGTGGAATCTTCTTCTCCCCACACCAGCGGGCGAGCGGCGCGAATCCGGCGTCGATCCGAACCTCTTCGCGCAGCAGTCTCTCGGCCTCGACAAAAGGCTTGCGGATGCTGCGCATCTCGGCGGCGATGCCGTCGCGCAAACTCAACTTGCCCTCGCCGATCAGTCGCCCGATGGCTTCGACCATCCGCGCCCCGCCGCCAAGACGCGTCGCCAGAAAGACCAGCGTGTCCGTTTCAGTGATTGTGCCGTCGAAATCGGAGAAGACGTGTGGTTTTGTCATTCGGCGCCATCAGTTGTCTCGGACTTCGACGCCCGGAGGAGCCTTGAACGCGAACTCCGCGGACGGCGCCGAAACGTTCTCCCTCATGTTCGAGAAGATGAAGTCGGAACGATCTCGGTCCGGTTCGATGAGTGAGAGCCGCTCAATCTGAAAGCTGAACGGATCGAACTCGACCCGCAGTTCCTCGAAATCCTGAAGACTCTTGGGGAGCATGCGCAGCACTTTGTTACCCGCTTTGACCGGAGATTCGTCGGAGAACTCAATGCGTCTGAATTCGCTCCGCAGTTTGCCTTGCCCAAGCAGGAAGGCGAACGGCGCGCGCATATCGCCGGTCTCTTTGATCGAGCTGCGCGTGACGGCCTTTTCCGCAGGGATGTATTCGTAAAGCCATTTGCCGTCGGAGATGAAATGCTTCTCTTCGGGCGCGGTGTAATCCCACTTCATCTTCCCCGGTTTTTTCAGCAGCATACGACCGTTTTCGCGCCTCTCGCGTTGATCTCGCGAGACGTGAACCTGCGTGAAGTCCGCCGAGAGCGACGAAATCTTGTTGTATTTCGCCTCGAGAGCGTTGATCGCTCGATCAAGCTCGGCCTTGGCCATTGATTGAGCGCTGACGGCCAGCGCGTTGAGAAACAGGAACGCCAGCAGTATCGCCGGCCTGATAAATAATTGACTCATTTTGGTACCCACATTACACTTTGTCATTAGTGAGAGCGCCACTCAGCGCTCGTCTTACCACTATGATATGTCGACCATAATGATATGTCGAAAATGATATGTCTAACGAGCAAGCATCACATCCTGAAGCTGTCGCCTGCGCGCTACGCGCGCTGCGAGAATCGGCGCAGCCGTTAACTGTCGCCAAACTCGCTAAGGCGATCCCGAAATCGGCGCTGAAATCCAAAAAAGACCTGCCGGAACTTCTGAAACAGATGGTCAGAGCAGGCCAGATTCGCTCCCATAAGGCCAGATCGAGCGTCTATTGGCTGCCTGGCCTTGAAGAGCAGGCGTCCGAAAGAATCCTCGAAGCGCTGAGCGAAATCCCATTAACTCAGACCGATCTCAAAAGCAAACTTAGGAGTTTGCTGATCGGGTGGCCCCAAACCAGGCGCGACGAAATGCTCGCCCGATTGATAAAAGAAAAGCGAGTCTACAAAGTTCCACCACTGACTGGCAAGGCCGCTCTGCTCAGCGTCCGCGATGAAGCGACGCCGCAGGATTACGTCAGGTTGGCGCTGCAGTTGGCGGTGGACAGGCTCAAAACCAGAGGGCTCACCGTCGAGCAGGTTCTGACCGTGGCGCGTGAGGTTTTGAAACCGGCGCCGGTGTCGCCCGCAATCTCTCCATCGAGTCATGACGCCGCCGACCTGGAGCGATTGATTCTGGAACGGATGTTGCGACTCAACCCTTCTGCCGTGAACGGCGCGCCCGTGCAATTGAGCCAGCTGCGTCAAGCCTTGCGTTCAGAGATCTCCGACAAGGATGTTTTCGATCGAACGATCATGCGTTTGGCCGAGCATGGCCGCGTCGTGGCGCATCGCCACGATTACGCCGGCGGTCTGAGCCAGGAAGACCTCGCTGCGCTCGTTTCCGATGGGCAGGGCAATTATTTCATCGCCGTCACGCTCAGAGATTGAATCGGAGGTCAGCATTGTCATTAGCCGCCATTAGCAACCCGTTTCACAGTCCGGTCGTGAGCGACCCGTGGGAGGGGCCTGAGATTGACGTCATCAGCGTTCATCAATCGGCCTTCGCGCGATGTTGTGAGGCGGTGGCAACCGTCCGCGCGCGTCCTCACAGCGCTTCGGTTCTGGTTTATGGAGAATCAGGGAGCGGCAAAACTCACCTGTTGGCTCGCTTGCGCGCGCGGGTCGCCGGCGAGGGGGACGGCTCCGGTAGTTTTCAGAAAGCCATCTTCGTCTCGGCGCCACTGCGCGCCAGCGCGCGCATGATTTGGCGCCATCTGCGCGACTGCCTGGTCGGGGATCTCCTGCGCCGGTCAGGCGATGGCGGCGCGCAACTTGAACGGCTGCTGTTGGGCCTTTTGAGCAAATACCGCCTGATCAGCGGAGACGGCCCTCTCTGGCTGGCGCAAAGAAGACAGGAGGCGCGGCGCGACGATCTCCCTTGCCGAGAGCTGGAAGAGTTATTCGATCGGATGGATAGCGCAGGACGCCTCAGTTATAACTTGCGCGTCGCGCTCGGGCACCTGTTGTTGGGGCGACATCGCGGACTGGCCGCCGCCTGGTTGCGCGGCGAGAGCCTGCCGGAAGAGGCCTTGCGGAAGCTTGAAATTATGCCCGAGCCGGACGGCGACGATGAATTGGAGGATCAGGCGCGTCAACTCGTAACCGCGCTATCCTGTCTGGCGACGGCTGAATTGCCCATCATCTTTTGCTTTGATCAGATCGAGGCGCTACAACTCGATCCGCAGGACACGTCGGGGTTGATTGCGTTCGGACAGATGATCAGCGCGTTGTACGCGGAGACGAGGCGCGTTCTTATAATCTCCTGCGTCCAGATATCGTTTCTCGGCGCGCTCAACCAATCGGTTCGCGGCGCAGACCTCGATCGCATACGCGAATTCGCCGAGGTCTCGCTCAATCCGCTCACCTGGGACGAAGCGCAACAATTGATCAAGGCGCGAATGGACGCGCAACCGGAACTGAAGCGATTGCGAGCGGGCCGTCCCGATTCGCTGTGGCCGTTGCGAGAGGAGGAGGTCAAAGCCGCCTTCACCGGCGCCGGTTGCATAGCGCGGCGGTTGATCGCCCACTGCGCGGCTTTGTTCGAAGCGCAGCGCGGCGGCGAGGCGGTCGCGATTCCCACGACGCCCTCCGTCGAGGTCTTTCTCAAGGCGGCGTTGGAGGAGCGCCGGCGGAAAGCCCTGGAGAGCGGCGAGCCGTCGCAGACCAATCAGATCATCACCCACGGCCTGCCGTCGCTGCTGTTGCTGGCCGGAAACCGCTGGCGTCAGCGGAATCGAGATGTTCCCGCCGGCGTGGACCTGTTGTTCGAAAGCGCCGAGGGCGACGTGGCCATCGGCCTGTGTAACAACAGGCCCGGCCCCGGACTGGTCAAGAAACTAGATCAATTACGTAGGGTGGCCGAAGATGCGCCGGCGACCAAGCTGATACTGCTGCGCGACAGCCGACTGCCGATCGGGCGTACTGCATCCAAGACCCGCGAACTCCGCGAGCGGTTATTGAAAAAAGGCGCGCGATGGGTCGAGCCGAGCGCGGAGGCGCTGGCCACTTTAGACGCGCTGCGTCGCCTGCTCTCCGACGCTAAATCGGGTGAGTTGGACAATCGCGGCGACACCGTGGAACTGAAGACGGTTCAAGATTGGCTGGCGCGACATCTGGCCGCCGATCTGAAAGATGTTCTTAACGAAATGGCGCCCGGCGACGTCATGCCGCCACCCGAGGAGCTTTATGAAGAGATAGCGGAGTTGCTCGGCAGGCAGCACGTAGTATCGGTGGCGGACGCGGCGGCGCTGCTCGGCAGAAAAGTCGAAGAGGTCGAGGCTTGCGCGCAGACACACTCAGATCGCGTCGGCGCGCTCGGCGATCCCCCGGCGGTGTTGTTCAGATTGGTCAGCGACGTATAGGACTTATAGGTCCTATACGTCCTATACGTCCTATACGTCCTATTCAACGAAAGATTTTGTATGGCAGTCACCTTGCAAGTCAGCGAAGTTCGCGCGGAGATTCACCGTTCCGGGGGCGGGCGGCGGGGCGCGGGCGCGTCTTCGACCGCATTGCTGGGCCGCTTCTTTCACGAAGTCTTTGCCGATCTGGTCGGCGCGGACGCACGCAAGAATTTTCACGCCGCCATTGACGAAGCTGAAAACAATCTGGACGAGTGGCGCGCCGCGCTCGTCAATCATGCGTACCGGAGGCTGGTCGGGCCGCGGCTGCGTGCGCATCACTCCGAATTGAACTTTTTGCCCGAACATGTGTTGAACTTCTGGGACGCGGCGCAGGAGTTATGCCGGTGGTTGGCGGAGTTGTTGTGGAATGCGAACGAGAGCGGAGCGCCTTTGAGCGGCGCATTGCTCATCGCCGAAGAGCCGTTGCGCTGGGAACTGCGCGATGACGGCTGGACAGACGCCGTCGTATTGACCGGCGTGGCCGACGCCGTTTTCCGCGCGCCGAGCGGCGCCTGGTGTCTGGTCGAGTTGAAGACGGGCCGCACGGCGCCGGAAGCCGACCTGGCGCAGGCTTGCCTCTATCACCAGATGCTCTCGGCTTCGGGGGCCGACGCGGACGGGGCGCTGGCGCTTCTCAGCTTCGGACCACAGAAACACGAGCGATTGTTCACCGCCGAGGAACTCGCCGTTGTACAGGAGAGGTTGCGGCGCCTGATCGGCAAGATGGCCGGCGTCCTGCCCGACTCTGAACCGGGCCCGGAGCCTCGGCCGGAGAAAGAAGAGCACCTGGCTTTAGGTCGAAAGTTGGAACAGGCCTTTGCCGAATACAACGCCGAAATCAAAGCCAACAAACCCGTAGTGGGGCCGACTTTCTTACGCTTTCCCATCGAGCTGGGACGGAGGGTGACGATCAACGCGGCTAAACGCTACGTCCAGAGCGTGCAGGCGCGGCTTGAACTGGAGGCGCCGCCGCGCGTGAGCCTGGAGGGCGGACGTCTGGCGATCGACGTGCAGCGGCCCGACCGCGAGTTCGTCTACTTCGCGCAGATTCGCGACCAACTGCCGCCGGTCGATGAAATGTTCGGCAATGCCCACGCGCCGGTGGGAATCGATCTAAGCATGCGATTGCGGGTGGCCGATTTCGCGCAGCCCGAAAACGCCCACCTGCTGGTCGCCGGGACCACCGGCAGCGGGAAGAGTGAATGGCTGCGGGCCGCGATCGCCGGGTTGCTGCTGACCAATACGCCGGACACGCTGCGCTTCGCTTTAGCCGATCCGAAGCGAAACGCATTTCAATTGTTGCGCGACTCGCCGTTTCTTTACGGCGACATAGCTTACGAAGAAGACGAAACGCTCGCGCTGCTCGAACGCCTCGTCGAGGAGATGGAGTCGCGCTACGCGCGGATGGCCGAGGCGGGCGCCGATACTCTGCGCGATCTGATCAGGCGCGACGGCCTGCCTACGCCGCGAATCTTTTTCATCTGCGACGAATACGGGTTCCTGATGGCGGGAGAGGCGAAGACGAGAAAAGAGCTGGAGCGCCTTGTCAAGAAGCTCGGGAATAAGGCGCGCGCGGCGGGAATTCACATGATACTTGCGACGCAGCAACCCAGCCGCCAGGTCATCACCGGCCCGATTCAAACCAACATCAACGCGCGCGTCGGACTGCGTTTGCCGTCGCCCATCGAATCGCAAATGCTCCTGGGCGAGGCTGGAGCGGAAGCGCTCCTAGGCAAAGGCGACTTGCTTTACAAATGCATCGGCGACCCGGTGCGGCTGCAATCGCCTTATCTGCCGGAGGAAGAGCTTGCGGCGGTGTTTGGCGCCCGCCAGATTACTGACGCTATCGGAGACACAAACTGAGCGATGCAACCCTACTCGACGAAGGAAATTATCCGGTGGTATTGATTAGCTCAACCCTGGGTACGCATCGCTTCCAGCGTGCAGTCTTCGGCGGGAGGCGCATTGATTGGAATCAAATACCCAGGAATACGAATCGGCTCCAGGCGCCGCGGGTCCTCCCAATGTACTACGACCCACGCCTGCACGCTGGAAGCGATGCGTACCCAGGCGTCTCCTGATTTATGCACAGAATCCAAAATGCCGGAGGTTATCCGCGGTCATATGAGCGCCGCCGATATGCCATATC
>DATEMG010000097.1:0-3373 GCA_035275805.1 Blastocatellia bacterium | reverse complement strand
CAGTAGAGTGACCTCGTTCGCGACTTCTACGACGCTCACGGAAATCACCCGGCGCGAAGTCTTGCTCAGGTGTTTGTTCAAACGCTCGCTCGCGTCGTCCAGACGTTTAAGCGCGTCGTCCAGGCTGGCCGGCATGGGGTCGAGCGGAGTGTTGTCGCCCCCGCCGCCGAACTCCGAGCGGATCTGGCGGGCGGCCTTCTCGATCTCGCGCAACTTCTTCTCGCCCTCGCGCGGAAGATGCCCGTTCACGGCCTCTTTCGCCAGGCTCTCCGCGTCGCGCTCGATCTGCGCGCCTTTGTCCAGGATTTTTTTGTGCTCCGCCTCTTCGCGCTTGATTTGCATGCGCTTGAGCGTATCGCGCATCGTTTCGTTCTGCTCTTCGGCGGGAGGGTCGCTCGCGCCTTGCGCCCCGGCGGCCGAGGCGATGAAGAGCAGGAAGATAATGGAGAACAGGATTCGTAGAGTCATAACTCTCATCCGTTCGGCCGCTCGGCCCGTCAATACTCGCAATTCAGAATGCGACGTGTGGGACGCCCGCTGCTGACCTTGACGCTCAGGTCAATGCCAAGGATTCTTCCCGCCAACCCCCGAAGCGTCTCGTCTTCCAGCAAGCCGTTTGATTGCCCCTGGACCCACTGGGCCCCACCAGAGGCCTCGATAACCTTCCCCTCGATCTGAGCGCTTACGGAAAGCTGAGAGCGTTTCTCGTCGAGCGGGAGGGCGATGACCTCCAGACGCCAGCGGCCCTGTTGCCAATTGCGGACTTCGCCGGCCGGCATCTTCGCCAGGTGATCCAGATCGGCTCTCACCGTCACGCCGCGTGTGAAAACGACGCTTTTAGTAACGATCTTTCCTTCGCTCGGCTTGCTCAGAGTGTCGTCAATCTCAATCGCGCAGGTATTGAAGACCTCGCGCACGGTTTGCAAAATCTGTTCGCGCGGCGCGTGGATGACGTACGGGTTATCGAGCGGCGGCTCGGTCTTCGGCCGGTCGAGTTGTAGCTGCGCACGCGCGTCGAGCGAACAGAAAGTTATAAATAATAGCGAAAGACAGATGTAAGACATTTTCAGGTTCATACGTTTTTCGAATGCCAAAAACAGCGGCGGCAATGGATGCCTCCGACGGTTCATAGGACATTGGCGCAATCACGCGCGCGCCTGCTGCGCGGTTGACCAATAAAACCGCCGCTTGCTTACGCGTGCGGTACTGTCATTAGTCGGGAGATTTTCCGGAGATTCTATCATATTCATGGAAACTATGATTGCTGAACTGACGCGCCTGAATGGAAATTATTTCATAGCATTTTTTTCCTGATCGCGTAAGTTTTACTCAAAGCATTCGGCCAGGCATTTTAGCCGAGAGAGGCCAAAATCGCGCGAAGGGTCTATATTTATTAGACTTCTCACGTCTTCTCGTCTGCCGAGATCCCGTGGCGCCGTGATTGCTCTAGACAGGGTGGGGCAACGAGATACCAAGTGGTTAGTTCCACTGACGGTGTCAGGTGGTTACCAGGGTGAGGAAGGTAACCACACTTATCAGGCGCTACACATTCCCACGATTGTAGCGCCTTTTATTTTTTTCCATAAACAGACAGTGTGGCCGACGCATGACTGCGGGCTAGTGAATAATTGCGGCTAGGGATGCGCCGCAGGCAGCGCATGCGTCGACCAGATTGTCTGACGGTCTCAGCTTCTTGACTCGATCTCCTTCCATTAGCTATGTTGCGCTCTTCGACTTATCAATCAGTAAGGCCACCGAGGGCCCTATCGAGAGTGCGCAATGCTTAGCGAATATCGTCAACGCTTCGGCGACTTTCATACCGAACTTCATCGCGAAGATTACCTCTTCCGTTCCGGTCACGAGCGGAGCCGCGAGATCGCGCGTATCCGCGGCGAACACAGCGATCTGTTCAAGTCCTCCACCATCGCCGAACTGCGCGCAAAACTAGAAGAGACTCCCGAGCATAGAGAGACTGAAAGGGCGAGCGTCAAGCGGTTGATAGCCTTCGCCGTGGAAGGCGCTCTGTCAGCCCGCGCGCAAGAGGTCTCCGACGAGATCGAAAATTACGAAGCCGACGCGCTCGTCGATTGGCACGGGCGGGGAGTCCCTTTTCGCGCGTCCGCCTCGATGCTCGCAGATGAAAAGGATTTTTCCCGACGCCGCGACCTGTTCGCCCGCCGGGCCGGAGTGATCGAGGCCGTCCAGGATTTACGGGCCGAACGGCTCGAGAAGTTGCGCGAGGGCGCGCGAGAACTGGGCTATGAAAATCGCCTTGCTATGCTCCGGGAGTTGCGCGGACTTGATTACGAGGGGACGGCCTCGCGAGCGCGGGGCGTTCTGTCGAAGACCGAAGGCGGCTACGTAAACGCGCTTGCGAATCTGCTCCCCCGAGAGACCGGTGTCTCGGTTGATGACGCGACACAGGCCGACCTGGGATTCCTGCAAAAGTTCACGCGCTTCGACCATTTCTTTATGCGCGAAAGAATGCTCGGCGTCTACCGGGAGCTTTTCGCCGCGCTCGGATTCAACTCCGAAAAGCAATCGAACCTGGCCATCGATTCGGGGTCGCGTCCGGGCAAACAGCCTCAAGCCTTCTGCTCGCCGATTAGCGTGCCCGATGAAATAAAGCTTTCCGTCAACCTGGCCGGCGGGCAGGCCAATTACCGTGAACTACTGCGCGAAGCCGGTCGCGCGCAGCTTTACGCCTGGACTTCACGCAATCTCTATCCCGAATTCCGCCTTGGCGGAGACCGCGCGGTTGTCGAAGCCTGGGGATTGCTCTTCGAGAATCTGGTCCTCGACGAGCGTTGGCTGATGACCACATTCGGGTTCGTCGAGAACATGGAGTTCCGGCGCGCGCTGGCGGTCTTCAGGCTGATTCGGCTGCGACAACGCGCGGCGCTGCTAGATTACGAGATCGAATTCCACTCGGGCGTCCCGGCGAGCGGGGCGGGGGCGCGTTACGCCGAATTGATGACTGACGCCGCGCGCGTCCGATTCGACGGAACGGAGCGTCTGCGCTCGCTCGACAACGCTTTCCATTCGGCGGATTTTCTGCGGGCCTCGGCTTTTGAATCGCAGATGCGCGAATACTTGAAGACGCGTTTCGGCGAACGCTGGTGGGCTTCGCACAAAGCAGGTGAGACGCTGATCGATATCTGGAACACGGGACGGCGATACACGGTCGAAGAGCTTGCTTCGATGATCGGGATGGGGGCGCTGGATTTCGACTGGCTCGCTTCCGAATCGTTGGAGTCGATAGAAGGGCGGTCCGCATGACATTCGATCAGTCCGGCTTCGATCATCAACCAGCCAATATGACCTGAGGAAGGAGCCGGTCGGCGCGATCTGATTTATAGGCCTTCGATTTGAA
>DATEMG010000096.1:0-4427 GCA_035275805.1 Blastocatellia bacterium | reverse complement strand
CACTCCCCATACCGTATCGCGTCCTCAATATGCGGAAATTACCGCAGGGTCAGTACCCGAGCGGTAGCGAGCGTGGCTTCATTAGCGGCCCGCGCCGCAAGCCACGCTCGTTACCGCTCGGGGTACTCAGCTTGCGGCGTGGGCCGCTATTTTAAATCATTGTTCGATTGCGTACCGAAATTTTCGGCCAGGAGCCGGAAAGTTTTTAGCTTAATTACCTCTCAGCAGTGAGAGACAGGAGAAGATCGAGATGGTAAACAGAAAGAGATTCGCGTCACTTGCGAGCGCGCTGCTGCTGCTGGCGGCCTTTTCCGTCGCCTGTGAGAAATCGGGCGGGCCGGCGCCCTCCACGTCGTCCTTCGCGCCGGCTAAGCCCCCGGCGAAACCGGACGGGCGGCCCCTTATCGTCGCCTTCGGCGACAGCTTGACCGCAGGGTTCGGCTTGCACAATGATTATGCCTTCCCTACGCTTTTACAGCGTAAGCTCGACGAAAAAGGGCACCATTTTCGCGTGATCAACGCCGGCATGGCGGGAGACACGTCGGCGGGCGGAGTCAACCGCATTGACTGGGCGCTCGAAGAAGGCTCCGTGAAGTTTCTGATCCTTGAGCTTGGCGGAAATGACGGGCTGCGTGGATTGCCCGTGGCCGAGATGAAAAAGAATCTGGCCGAGATCATCGAGCGCGCGCAGGCCCGCGAAGTTACTGTCGTCCTCGCGGGTATGGAAGCCCCTCCGAACATGGGCGAGGAATACACCGGTGAATTCCGGCAGGTTTTTCCGGACCTGGCTAAAAAATACAAGCTCACGCTGATCCCATTCGTGCTGGAAGGCGTGGCGGGCAATCGCGAAATGAACCAGCCCGACGGCATCCACCCGAATGTCGCCGGCGAAAAAGTGATGACCGAGAATGTGTGGCGAGAGCTCGAGCCACTGTTACTGAAAAATGGAAGCGAATGAAGAGCATGGAGTCCGGCCCTTAGGTCGTTGAACTCCGGCGGCCTCAAGACTGGACTCCATGCTCTTTACCCCAGGAGTGAAAAAATGATCGCCATCCCGACGCTTTGGCTGGCCATGTTTCTGTTTATCCCGGCGACGCCGCAAAATCCCCCCGAAGTGGCTCCCGCATCTACCCAAACGCCAGCGCCAAAGACTACCGAGACATCTTCCCCCGCTCCTGCCCCAAAATTCCCCCTCCTGATTCCATCAAGGTCCATATCCCCATCTCCCACGCCGGCGCCCGGCGCATCTAGGCCGCGGCGGGTTAAGGATGATGGCAAAGAACTTCGCGATTTATCTTCCGCGCCGGCGCCCGGCGCGTCGAGGCCGCGGCGGGTGAACGGTAATGAGACTGAAAAAGAACCTCGCGATTTGCCCTCCCAGCGCGTACCCGACAAATGGAGGCTGCCGTTGCCGCACGTATCAGATTTAACGCCTCTACCGCCGCCGGCGATCGAATCTTCTCCCGAGCCTGCCCCGAAATCGGCGCCTACATCTTCCCCCACGCCGGCGCCAAAATCGGCGCCTGTCTCCCCTCCAGCATCGGGGCCAAAATCTTTAGCGTCTTCCCCCTCGCCTGCGCCGAAATCTTCTCCAGCCCCCGCTGCCAGGGGCGTCAAATCGGTCGGCATGATTATTCCGGTCGAAGGCGGGCGTCCGAGCGATCTGCGCGACACTTTCTTCGCGGCGCGTTCCGGCGGCCGGGTCCATCGCGCAATAGACATAATGGTTCCGCGTGGTACTCGTGTGCTGGCGGCCACCGACGGCGAGATCGTCAGGATCGGGCGCAACAGACTCGGCGGCAAGATAATTTACCAACTGAGCGAAGATAAAAAGTATGTTTTTTATTACGCACACCTCGACCGCTTCTCCGACGGCCTCCGCGTGGGCGATTTCGTGCGACAGGGCGACGTCATTGCGTATGTCGGCAACACCGGCAACGCAGGCCCCGGCAATTACCATCTGCATTTTTCGGTCTTAATAGCAGGCGCCGATCCGAAGAAAGCTTGGAAAGGCGCCACAGTCAACCCCTATCCGCTTCTGCGCCGCACAAAACCATGAACCAACTATCTAGGAACTTTCTGAAAGCGTCCTTTTTATGCACGCTTATTTTGGCAGCTATCGCATCAGCGCAAACTCCGTCACAAATCTCGGGTCGCGTGACGGACAAACGCGGCGACGCCGTCAGCGCCGCCCGCGTGGTCGCGGTCGCCGATAATCAAACCAGGGGCGAGACGAGCGCTGACGGCGCGGGGCAGTTCACGCTGGCGCTGCCGCCTGGAGATTACGAATTGCGCGTCTCGGCCGACGGCTTCTCTGTCTTTAGCCGGCGGGTCTCGCTGAATTCGCCGCAAGCGACCGTCAACGTCACGCTCGAACCGGCAGCGGTCGCGGAAACGGTCACGGTCACCCCGGCGCGGGCCGAATTGCGCCTGTCATCGGCGCCGGCGAGCGTGTCGGTCTTCGACGCGAAAGACGTGAGCAACGCAGCCGCGCAGACCTTCGACGACCTGCTGCGACAGGCGCCCGGCTTCAGCATCTTCCGCCGTTCGAGCAGCATCGTGGCCAATCCTACGACGCAGGGCGTCAGCCTGCGCGGCGCGGGCGCCAGCGGCGCGAGCCGCACGCTGGTGATGAGCGACGGCTTGCCGCTCAACGACGCCTTCGGCGGTTGGGTCTATTGGGACCGCGTGCCACGCGCGGCGGTCGATCGAATCGAACTCGTTCGCGGCGGCTCGTCAGACCTATACGGCTCCGACGCGTTGAGCGGCGTGATCAACGTCATCTCACGCCCTCCGACTCAGCGCGTGATCAACGCAGAAGCGGCTTACGGCAATCGCGATACCGCCGACACCACGTTCTTCGCCAGTGACAAATGGAAGAGCTTTTCGGCCTCCGTCGCGGGCGAGGCCTTCCGCACCGATGGGTATTTCCTGATCGCGCCTGAAATCCGGGGGACGGCGGACGATCTCGCCGCTTCCAAACACCGCGCGCTCACGTTGCGCCTGCAGAATGACTGGAACGCGACCGACTCCGTTTTCCTCCGCGGCTCGCTGTTCGACGAAGACCGTCGCAACGGAACCCAGGCGCAAACGAACGACACGGCTTCGGAATCTCTGGTGGCCGGAGGACGGTTCAGGACCGCCGAAGCAAGCGATTGGAATTTGACACTGTTCGCAAACCAGCAACGCTATCACCAGACTTTTTCAGCCGTGGCGGCCAATCGGAATTCCGAGGCGTTGAATCGCTTGCAATTTGTGCCTTCGCGCGATGCGGGCGTTTCGTTCAACTGGTCGCGGGTGAGTTTTGAAAAGCACTTGCTGGTCGCAGGAGTCGACGTGCGCGGCGTGCGCGGCGTGAGCGACGAGACCGCGATCGCTGGCGGCCGCGCGACGACGTTTTCCAGCTCCGGCGGCCGCCAGCGGCGCGCGGGCTTTTTCATTCAGGACCTGTTCAGCATCTCGCCGCGATGGCAACTCAGCGTCAATGCGCGTTACGATAACTGGCGCGACTCGTCGGCGGCTTCGGTGTCACGCAATTTGACGACCGGCGCCATCACGCCGCGCTTCTTCCCCGCCCGCTCGCTTGACGCTTTCAGCCCGCGACTGGCGCTCATCTTCAGACCGACTGAGCAGTTTTCGCTGCGGGCCTCGGCTTATCGGGCTTTTCGCGCGCCGACGCTCAACGAGTTGTACCGCGGATTCCGCGTGGGTGATACGCTGACGAACGCCAACGCGAGCCTGGTCGCCGAACGGCTGACAGGCGGCGAGACCGGAATGACCTGGACTCCGAACAGTCGAGTGAACGCGCGGGTCACCGGTTACTGGACTGAGATTATCAACCCGATCTCCAACTTCACACTGTCGGTAACACCGGCCTTGATTACGCGCGAACGCCGCAACCTGGGCCGCACGCGTTCGCGCGGCGTAGAGACCGAGGCCGATTTCAACGTCTCGACTTTCTGGCGAATCTCAGCCGGATATCTGTTCGCAGACGCCACCGTTCGGCGCGCGCCGCAGGACGTGACTCTCGAAGGGCTGTGGATTCCTCAAGTCCCCCGCCATCAATTCACGCTCCAAACCGTCTACTCGAACCCCAGATACCTCACCGCCGCAATGCAGTTCCGCGCCTCGGGCAAACAGTTCGACGATGACCAAAACCGCCTGCCGCTGGGCGGCTTCGCGGTGTTCGACGTGACGATCGCGCGCCCGCTTGCCCGCTACGTCGAGGCCTTCGTCGCCGTTCAAAACATATTCGACAAACGATACGCCGTCGGGCGCACGCCGATCGAGACGATGGGAATGCCGGGAATGGTGAGAGGCGGAGTGAGGTTTCGGTTTGAACGGTGACCGTATGAAGTACATCCAAGACTAGATTGGATTGCAAATCAATGTACTGCGTACTGATGTGAGTGTACGGATCAGTACCG
>DATEMG010000095.1:0-4941 GCA_035275805.1 Blastocatellia bacterium | reverse complement strand
GGCAGTAGTTACATTCATTGTTCATGTGTCATTACCGGAGATGCGCCATTCTACAATGACAAATGAAAAATGAACGATGAACAATGGACAATGCTCAGCTGATTACGCCTAAAAAATTTCCCCATTGCCTAATAAAGAGGGCCGAGGTTCGATATTCCCCGGCCCTCGGTTTTGAGTTCGGACGACAGGCCGTTTTAGAACGTGTAGCGGAGGCCCATCACGATGCGGCGGGCGCCGCCGTTGGTCGCCCATTGATTCAGGAAGTTCGCGCCGGAACTGATCAGCGAGTTCGGCGTGCCGAAGTTTCGCGTGTTGGTCAGGTTGTAAAACTCGGCGCGGAACTGCAGGTTGTGTCCTTCGACGATCCGCGTGTTTTTCTGCAGGCCGAAGTCCAGGTTGGCGATGCCGTCGGCGCGCAGCGTATTGCGTCCGACGCTGCCCGTGCGCTCGCCGGCGGCGAGTTGGCGGAAGAACGGCGCGCCCGTCAGTTGGCCCGCCGCGCGCGCCGCCTGCACGGCGTTCCACAGGTCAATTATGTTCATGCCCGAAAGGTCGGCGGTCGAGATCAGCATCGGGCGGATCGCGTTGCCGACGAGCGAGTCGATCCCCTGCAACACGCCAGCCGGATCGGAGCCGTTGAGCACAGTGAACGGGGTGCCGCTCTGCAGCGTGAAGAAGGCGTTGGCCTGCCAGCCGCCCAGGATGTGGCCTGCCAAGCCGCTCTGCTCGCGGAAGAACGGCAATTCGTAAACGGCGTTGCCGCTGAAGCGGTGCGGGCGGTCGTAGCTGGAGCGCGCGCGATCGGCGCGGCGGTTGTACGGGTCTTGCGGCGTCGCGATCTCGCCCGCGGGCTGCGGGTTGAAGATCTCCGAAGCGTCATCGATGAAGGCGCTCCAGGTGTAGTGCATGCCCATGCTGAAGTTCCGGCTCAGCCGCTTGTCCAGACTGATCTGCAACGAGTGGTAGATCGAAGATGCGGAGTTGGAGCGTTCGCGAATCACGCCTCGCGTCAAATCAACGCGGCGCGGCACGTTGACGAAGCCGGGGGCTGGAGTATAGACGAAGGCCGGGTCAAGAGAGTTTCGATTCGTTCGCGTGGAGATGACAGGATTGCCGTCAACGGTCTGGAACAATCCAGTCCCTTTCGTGGCGATGTAGCCGACGCGCATCACCCAGTCTTTCGCCAACTCGCGCTGAATCTCCAAGCTGTACTGGTCGGCGGATGGCGAGCGGAAATCAGGGGCGACTGTCGTTCTGGTGATGAACGGAATGTCCCTTGAATCGGGCGTCGGCGCGCTCAGAAGGTTGGCGAAGGCGTTAGTCAGCGATGGGTTGAGCGCGAAGAGGAAGGGGAATGCGCTGGCGATGTTCAGGTTGATGTTGATGAACCCATAATCGTTCGTGCGCGAGTAGCCGCCGCGGACGGTCAATTTGTCGCCGCCGGTGATCCAGCCCAGCGCGCCGCCGTCAAAGCGCGGATTCCAGTTGAATCCGAATCGCGGCTGGAGGTTGTTGGTGTCGAGCTTCGGCACGGGCGTCAGCGCGAAACGCGGGTCGTTGGCCGCTACGATGCTGTCGCTGACCGGGACGAGGGAGTCAATCGAATTGCCTGGCAGTTCGTAACGCAATCCGTAGGTGATGGTGAATCTGGGATGAATCTTCCACTCGTCCTGCGCGTAGAAGAAATAGTCGTACCAGTTGTAGTACTGCAACTCCGGCGCGCCGGGCACGACGCGGTTGATGGCCGACGCCTGCGCGTTATCGTTGACGAAGTCGTTCAGCGTGTTGTACTGCACGCGTCCACGGACGGTGGGCAGAAAGAGAGACTTGACCTGTACGCGGCGGAGATCGAAGCCGAATTTCGCCGCGTGGGAGCCTTTCGACCACGACAGGTTGTCCAGAATCTGGTACGTGTTGTTGAAGCGGAACTGCGGCAGGTTGACCGCCAGCCCGACGGCCGTGCGCGAAAGCGCGGCGTTGAATCCGCCCAGTCCGAGCTGGTTGATCTCGATGGAAGGAACGGTCTGCGACTCTGGATCCTGAGCGTCGGTTCTGCTGCCGAAGCGCTGATAGGCGATCCTGAATTCATTCACCAGGCTGCTCGAGAGGAGGCTGTTGAAACCGATATTCGCCGCCTGCTGCCGAGTCGGAACGATGTTGGCCAGACCTGGCGGAGTGGCCTGCCCTGTGCCCGCGCTGAATTGGTTGTTGAAGAAGTAGCGCCCGTTCAGGCTGTACTTATCGTTGAAACGATGGTCGACGCGCGTTGACCATTGATGGTTGTTGAAAATGACCGTGTTGGCGCCGGTCAGCGCGCCTACCGGCACGTTGAACGTCTGGCCGTTGATCGTGAACGGGAAGGTTGTACCATTCGGCGTTTGCGCCGCGGGCAGGAACTTCAGTAATGCGGCGACCTGCGGGCGTGAACCTGCCTGCTGCTGCAACACCTGCCGGCCAGCCTCGGTCGGAGCGCCGTTGACCGTGAAGCCCGCCAGAATCTGGCGGTCCGTCCACCGCTGATACGAGCCGAAGAAGAATGTTTTGTCTTTAACGATCGGGCCGCCGATTGTGCCGCCGAACTGGTTCTCAATCCGCAGCGGCGCGCCGTCACGAGTCCCTTTGGTAACTCCATTGACGACGCTGCGGCATCCGCCGCCGGGGTTCGCCGCCTTGTCCAGGTTGCTGCAGGTGTTCAGACGATTGTTGTTGTGGAACCAGAACCCGGAGCCGTGCAGGCCGTTGGAGCCGGACTTGGTCACGATGTTGAAGACCGAGCCGGCGGCGCGCCCGTATTCGGCCGTGAACTGGTTGGTCACCAGGCGAATCTCTTGAATCAGATCCGGGTTGTTAAGCGGTTGCTGCGCGCCGGTGACGCTGGGGTCGTTGCTGTCCTGGCCGTCGATGACGAAATTGTTCGAGCGTATGCGCATGCCGTTGACGGAAAAGTTGGTGGCGGGCACGGAGCCTGTGCCGCCGCCCGTGGCGAAGTCTGTCTGTCCGCTGCCCAATTGGCTGACGCCGGCGGCCGACAGCGCGACGTTCAAAATGTTTCGGTTGGGCGACAGGGGCAACTCGGAAAGGCGCTTGGAGTCGAATCGCGTGCTGACCTCGGCGTTGCTGGTGTTCAGCAACGACGCGTTCTCGGCGACCGTGATAACTTCTTCCATCGCGCTGAGCTTCAACGTCAAGTTCACGACTGCGTCCTGGTTGAGCAGAAGCTCTATGCCTGAGCGAACCAGCTTCGCGAAACCGTTCGCCTGGACGGTGATCTCGTAATTTCCCACCGGCAGATTCGGAAAGCGGTAACGGCCTTCGCCGTCAGTGGCCGCGGAGCGCGACTCGTTCGTTCCGAGGTTGCGAGCCGTAACCGAAGCGTTTGCTAAAACGCCCTGGCGCTCATCGGTCACGACTCCTGAAATCGCGCCGGATGTCGCTTGCGCGTTTGCCTGCGAAACCGTCCCGGCCATCCATACGAGCGACATGGCGAGAGACAGGGCAAAAAGCCTGATTGTCCTTGTCATAAATTTCCTCCGCGGTTGAAATGTTGTAGTTTTTCTTAAACGAGATCTTTCGGAATGCGATTGTCTTGATCGAAATTCAATCGTGTTCACTTGCAATTCGTCAATTACCTAAATGGCGAAAACAAACCTGGTTCTTTGGACCTATTTCACGCTGAGTGTATTGCAAGTGACATTCCCGACAGGCCGAGACAAGCTGAGACGATTAGGCAGCCTGCGAAGGCGCATTGCCCGGTCAATTTAGAGTCGAACGAGGATGAATCGCGTTACGCCGTCGTGCGAAAACTCGGAGGGCTGTTTCAGATTTTCGTATGGCGTAATATTAGTGGCGCGGGCTAAATGTCTTTGAGAATAAAGTCCAATCATAGTAGAAGGCTCCCCCTTTGCGACCTTTGCGCCTTTGCGCCTTGGCGAGAACCGCTGTCTGAATGGGCAAGCATGTTTCTCGCAAAGGCGCAAAGGCGCAAAGTGATAGGACTTAAATTTCAAAAACCATTAGTCCGCGCCACTTTTCTTCGGGAGTTTGTGACGGGGAATCGGCCTTATTTGTAACGCGTTCCGTGTTTGATCACGATGTCCACGCGCTGCAACAGCGCGATGTATCGCAGCGCGTCGCCGCGAACCGCGATGACGTCGGCGTATTTGCCTTCGCTGATCGTCCCGTAATCCTTCTCGACCTTCATCGCGACGGCGGGCCAGTAGGTGGCCGCGCGGATCGTCAGCATCGGGTCTACGCCCAGGATATTCACCCACGCGTCAAGCTCGCGCCACGTAGACGAGCTGTGAAACTTCATCGGGATGCCGCTGTCGGTGCCGATCAACTGCACGACGCCGGATTCGCGCAGTTGATGAAACTTCTTCGCCAGCGTGGGCCGGCGGATCGGGTTGAGCTGGAAATAGGATAGGCGGTCGGGGTGTTCGATCGATTTTCGGATGTCGGCGATGATTTCCGGCGTCAGTCCTTCGCGCCATGCCGGGTCGTCGAGCTGTTCGGGGTTGTCGCGCAGGTATTCGTAATTGAACAGCCCTTCGATCGTGGGCGTCCAGAAGAGCGGGCCGAGGGCCATTTGCGCAGTGCGTTCGCGGATCATCGCGATGACGTCGGGCGGATATTCTGGCGCCGACGACAAGCCGGTGTGCTCGAAGCAATCGACTCCGGCCTGCAATCCACGGCGAATCTCTTCGGGGCGGTGCGAATGCGCGACCACCGGGAGTTTGTGTTTGTGCGCCTCGTCTACGACGGCGCGGACTTCTTCCATCGTCATCTGATCCTGGTCGATCAGCTTTATGACGTTGACTCTGGCCTCAGCGAGCCTTCGGACTTTGGTCCGCGCGTCGTCGACGCCTTTGACCCCCCAGCGGAAATATTCCGTTCCGGGATAAGGCTCATGTTGAATGAAGGGGCCGGAGACGTAGAGCGTCG
>DATEMG010000094.1:0-3244 GCA_035275805.1 Blastocatellia bacterium | reverse complement strand
AAGCATGCAGGCAAGGATGCCTGCGCTCCCAGGCCCTAACACTAGCGCCGTGATTTTCATTGTTTCAGGGCGTCGCAACGCGACATGAAAGCGCTTGAGAAAATGGCGGGGCGAACTACCTGGGAGCGCCGACTTGTATTGAAACAATGTCGCGCGCTCCCGGTGGTACTATGACATTCACGATCGCAATTTCATTTAACGCCGCCGGTACTTCCCGAGGTGGAAGCTTTCGAGCCCTGCGCGTCAACCGTGTAATCGAAGAACCCGTTCATCATCTCTTCCCAGGTCTGTTCGCCGAAACGGACGGCCTTCGACGGGTCGGGATTCTGCGGATTCTTAGTCGAATTGTCGAAATGCGCGACGGTTTCGATCTTCGTTCCCTTCGGAATTCTGATCGGCGTCTTCGGATAGTAATAGACCTGCCAGCCGAAATCATAGTTTGGCACAGAGAGCAGGATCTCCGATCGCCCGTCGGGATATACCGCGCGGTAGAGATAATCTTTGCCGCGCAGATGCATGTGCGGCGAGAAGCTCCAGATGGTAATGTCCTCTTCGGCCGCCCACGAAGCTTTGACCTCGTGATTTTCGGCGTGCGGCGGAATGGTAAAGCGGGGGTCCCACGAGGCTGTGGTTGTGATCACTTTATCAACCGGCTCTTTGAGGAATTTCAATCCGACCATCGAACGGTCCTTGGTCTCCTTGCCGCTGGGCGTGTAATGCATCTGAAAGATGATGTTCGATCCGGCCTTGATCAATTTCGCCGTGCCGGGCGTGGCGATAAATGGCGTCATTCCGGGCGACAACGCGCCCAGCAATCCCGTGCCAATGTCCTGCCGTCTCCCGCGAGACTCTCTCGGATCACGGACATAAATCACGATGTGATGCACTACCGACAGATCGCCCGCGCGGGCTTCCATCGCCGCAATATATTTGTCCTCTTTGAAATTGGTCGGAACGGTGAAATAAATATACGGAACTGCGCCTTCGGCGGGGACGGTGAATTCTTCGGGCATGTTAAAGACCATGTCGGGTTCGCCGATCTGCCAACCGGTGGCGAACTTCGGCGTCGGGGGCATGTCTTTCGGGTTTCCCTCGGGCGCGCCGCCGTCAACCCAGGCCCTGATGACGTCAACATCTTTCTGCGAGAGGCGGCGGTCGTTGGTCCATTCGCCGTGCGCCGGGTCGGCGTGCCAGGGCGGCATCTCGCGATTGACCACTTTCTCGCGAATGGCTTTGGCCCAGGGACGGACTTCTTTGTAGCTCATAAACGACATCGGAGCGATCTCGCCCGGGCGGTGGCAGCTCATACAGTTTTTGGCGAAGATCGGCGCGATGTCTTTGCTAAAAGTCGGCGCCGCAGCCTCCGCGCCGGTTAAGTCGGCGCGCGTGATGACGACCGCAGCGGCCGCCAGACAAAACAGCGAAACGAAAACGATCAACCCTGAACGCTTCATCTAACACCTCCTGGAAATCCGCGTTGAACGAAAATTGTTGAAATATGTCGGTTTGGCGAGCACAAACCGCAAAGAAAAGCGCGCCAATATTACTCCGGATTCGGTCACTCTTAAAAGCCTAACGCTGCGGCGCGATAATGTCCGCTGGCATTGACGCGCCAGGTTATGGCAAGGTTTCAACCGATATTCCTTATGCTGATCCGATTCATCATCTACGGTCTGTTGGGAGTCTGCGCCGAGGTCACGGTCTCGGCCATCCTGCACAAATACGAAGGCAAGGAGCGAAACTGGAGCCTGCGGGGCCAATCCTACCTGTGGAGCATCCCGCTCTACGGCCTGATCGCGCCGATCTTCGAGCCGCTGCACGACGCCATCCGCGAGTGGTCGTTTTTAATTCGAGGGGCGATCTACGTCTGCTGTTTCTGGTTTGTCGAATACACGGCCGGGTGGGCGTTGCGGCGCGCGCTTGGCGCATGTCCCTGGAGCTACGCTCATTGTCGTTACAACCTGCACGGACTTATCCGGTGGGATTTCTTTCCGCTATGGTTCGGGTTCGGGATGCTGCTGGAATATTTGCACGACCGGCTGGTGATCCTGACTCCGCATATCGTCTCCGCGTTCGGCAATTGACCCAAAGGCTACGGCGCGCGTTCAAGCTATGCCTTTAATAGGCTTCGGGTTCTTCGGGTCGGCGTAGTCGTAAAACCCGCGCCCCGATTTGCGCCCGAACAATCCGGCCTGAACCATGCGCTTTAAGAGCGGTGGCGGGGCGAAGCGTCTTTCTTTGAATTCGTCGAACATGATGTTAGCGATGTAATAAGCCGTATCCAGCCCCACGAAGTCGGTCAGCGCCAGCGGCCCCATCGGGTGGTTGCAGCCGAGTTTCATCCCGTTGTCTATGTCTTCGACCGAGGCCAGCCCCTCTTCGAGCGCACGGATGGCGTCGAGCATGAAGGGGACCAGCAGCCGGTTGACGATAAATCCGGTTTTGTCGCCTGCCCTGACCACGGTCTTGCCCATCGATTCGGCGAGGGCGACGGCTTCGGCGTAAACGTCCTCATCGGTCAGGATCGTTCGGATCACCTCGACGAGCTTCATCAACGGAACCGGGTTGAAGAAATGCATCCCGATGAAGCGCCGCCGGCGTTCGGCGCCGGTCGCGATCATCATTTCGGTGATTGACAGCGACGAAGTGTTCGACGCGAAGACAGTTTCGGGTTTGCACAGCGCGTCCAGCCTGGCGTATGTGTCGCGCTTGACCTGCAGGTTCTCTACGATCGCTTCGATGATGATGTCTGCGCCCGCGACCTCTTCAAGCTTAGTGGTCCCACGCAGGCGGCGAAGCGTGTCGTCTTTCTGCCCGGCGCTGATCGCGCCCTTTTCGACGAATTTAGCGAGCGACTTCTCTATTCCGCTCAGACCCTTTTTGATTAGGTCCTCGCTGACCTCAACGACCGTGACCTCATAACCGCTGGTCGCCGCTACTTGCGCGATTCCGGCGCCCATCAGCCCCGCGCCCAGAACCCCGATTTTCTTAATCGCCATCAATTCCTCCTAAAAATCCCCGGGACATCCTGAATGTGACTCAAAAGACTCATAGGTCCTTTGAGTCACATTCAGGATGTCCCCGGGGTCAATTTTCATTTTTTGATAAACCTGTGCGAAGCAATAGACGATGACGGCCAGACAAAGGGCGATTATCAACAACCCCGTGTTTGAAACACCCTCTCTTCCGGGCGCGATGTACGGAATGATCAGAGTCAGCGCGGCGCCTGTGAGCAGCCCTCCGA
>DATEMG010000093.1:0-6844 GCA_035275805.1 Blastocatellia bacterium | reverse complement strand
TGGCAGCCGTGATCGCGCACGAAATAGGTCACCTGGTAGCGCGCCAGCAGTCCGTGACCATGACGCGCCGGCTGAAGGAAGCGCTCGGCCTGACGCAGGTGACGGATCGTCGCGACATCTTCGATAAGTACAACCTCCTGGTCGAAAACGCCGCGCGCAAACCCGAGGTCTTTCGCCGCGGCGACAACCACGAAGGCAAAGATCAGATCGAAGCCGACCGGATTGGACTGTTCGCGTTGGTCGCCTCCGGCTACGACCCGCAATTCTGGCCGCGACTCTTCGACCGCCTCGTCGAGACGAAGGGCAAGACGGGCAATTTCTTCTCCGACCTTTTCGGCGTGACCAGCCCGGAATCGAAGCGCCTGCGCGAGATGATCAAGGGCGTCGAGGCGCTGCCACCCGGTTGCGTCGAAGCCCGCTCCGACGCCCAGACCGCTGAATATTCGCGCTGGCAATCCGCCGTCGTCAGCTACACGGGGCTGGGCCGCAGAGAAGCCCTCCATGCGGTCGCCTCGAAGACGGCGCTCCAACCACCGCTGCGGGGCGACGTCACTCATCTGCGCTTCAGCCCTGACGGCAAATACGTCCTGGCCCAAGACGACGCGGGCATCAACGTGCTGACTCGCGAGCCTTTCAAACCAGTCTTCCGCATCGACGCGCCAGAAGCCGAGGAAGCTCAATTCACGCCAGATTCGCTGAACGTCGTGTTCAACACTTCCGATTTGCGGGTCGAAATCTGGAGCGTCGCCGAAGAGAAATTGAGCGAGGCGCACGAAGTGGTCGTCCGCAAAACCTGTTTGCAAAGCCTGCTCTCGCCGGACGGCAAGACCCTCGCCTGCATGGACGATGATTTCACGCTCAACCTCTTTGACGTGAAGTCGAAGGCCCAGGTCTTCCAGCGCAAGGACTTCTATACGCCCGATCCGTTCATCCTGATTCTCCAAAGTCTGGTCAGGATTCTCAACTCGGACGAGATCAGCGACGCGCGTCTGAATCTGATCAACATGGGATTTTCCCCCGACGGGAAATATTTCGCCGCCGGGCAGCGCGGATTCGCCATCACCGCAATCGGGGTCTCCAGAGAGAACGCCGCGCTCGTCTTCGACCTTCAGGCCCGATCGCCGATTTCGCTCAAAGGCAATGTGAAGAAGTTGATCGCTGGCGGGTTCGCCTTCACCGCGCCCGACAGGATGGTCGCCTACAATCCCGAGAAGCCGGACAAATCGGCGCTCCTCGGCCTGCCCGGCGGCGAGATCATCGAGGAATTCCCGATGTTTCCAGGGAGGCTTGCGGCGGCGACGAAGGGCAATTACCTGCTCGTGCGTCCGCTTCATAAATCGGCCGTCGGGGTAGTCGACCTTGCCAAACGAATGGCGATCAAAGGAAACAAGACGCCGGCGATCGACATTTACGACCAGGTCTTCGTCGCCGAGCGATTGACGGGTGAACTGGGACTTTACACCACCGACAAGAACCAAATGCTCGCCGCCGTGACCTTGCCGCAAAATCCGCTCGGACGGCTGCGAGCGATGGTCGTTTCGGCCGACTTTAAATGGCTCGCGGTCTCGGAACGCTCGCGGGGCGCGGTCTGGAATTTGACGAAGGGTGAACGCGCCGTTCACATGCGAGGTTTCCGCGGCGGTTTCTTCACCGAAGATGGAATGTTCTACGCCGATTTTCCAAAGCAGGGAGAGTTCGAGCGCCAGCTCGCGGCCCTGGATACTGGCCGGCTAGTCATAGCCAGCGGCCAGGAAATCAAAGAGGATCGAGCCGCGCAGTACGGCCCCTTCCTGTTGATCACCAGGCCGACCAAAAAGGGCGGCGGTTATTTCGAAGACCTGACGCTGGAGGTGCGTGACGTTCGCAGCTTCGACGCGCTTTGGTCCAAGCCCTTCGGCAAAGAAGCGCCGGATTATTGGGTGGAGCCGCGCGAAGGAACAATGGTTCTCTCCTGGCCCATGGCGTCGAAATACGCGCGGGGCGAGATCAAGTCTGACGCCGGGCTGGCTAATCGGCTGGAGGCGATGAAGGAACAGGAAGGCGATTATTTCCTGCAGGTGTTGGACGCGAAGACCGGCGCCACAAAAGGGAAGTTGCTCGTCGAAACCGGCAAAGGCTCGTTCCGCATCGCCAGGGCATTCGCCGCCGGCGATTACGTGGTGATCACTGACACGCAGAACCGCGTGCTCGTCTACTCGCTCTCGACAGGAGAGCAGAAAGGGCGCGTCTTTGGCAGCCGCGCCGTCGTTGGCGGAGTGGGCGGAAAGCCGGGCGGCCAGTCTGCAGGCCAGTCTGCGGGTTTGATGTGTGTGGAGAACGAACGCGGCAAGCTGGCGGTCTACGACCTGGCCTCGTTGGAGAAGCGCGACGAGTTCACCTTCACCCATCCGGTCTCGCTCACCTCTTTCAGCCAGGACGGAAAGAGATTGTTCGTGCTGACGGCCAATCAGGCGGTTTATGTTTTAAACGTGGCGGGAACGAAGTGAGTAGGGAGTGGGGAGTGGGGAGTGAGGAATGGGGAATGCAGAATAGAGGATTTGGAATGCGGATTTGTAGAGGTGGATGGAGGTTTATAACCCTCGCGCAGACCCTGCTTTGCGCAGGGGCCTTGAACATCGCGCACTCAGCATTCCCCACTCCTCACTCCCCACTCCCCACTCCCCACAAAATTCACGTCAGCGTCGCAAATCTCGAATTCAGCCAGCCAAGGCAGATGGTTGAGATCGTCATCCGCGTCTTCTCGG
The DNA here is from genome assembly GCA_035275805.1 of Blastocatellia bacterium. GTDB lineage: Bacteria > Acidobacteriota > Blastocatellia > RBC074 > RBC074 > JAJVID01. Next base: position 4,100 of record DATEMG010000093.1, on the reverse strand, counting down.
ACGATCTGGAAAACGCGCTTAGCCGGCGCGCCGAACGGACTGTGAAAATTGATCCGGCGACGGCGGGCAAAGACAGACAGGTCGTCGAACTGGTGATGGCCTACCTGCGCAGCAACTTCGAACTGAAGAACAAGGCGGGCCGCCCGGTCGCCCTCTCCTGGAACGGGATCGAAGGGCAGCCGGATATGTTCTGGATTTTCGTCAAAGGCCGGGCGCAGGGCGGGTTGGAAGGCGCGCAGTTGCGCAACAAAATCTTCTGCGAGCTGTTCGACGACCAGGTCAACATCGTCAACGCCAAACATCAGGGCAAACAGATCGGGTTGATGTTCGAATCGAAGGATGACTTCAAAATCCTTCGTTGATCAGATTATGACTAAGCCCAGTTCGGAATTTGTCACAAAGAAAATTCCGCTCTACTACCAGTTGGAGAACATCCTGCGCGAAAAGATAATGTCGGGCGTGTTCACCGCCGGCGCACGTTTGCCGACGGAGGCCGAGTTGATTCGCCTCTACGGGGTCGGTCGAATCACGGTGAGGCAGGCTCTGGCGGCGCTCGCCAAAGACGGATTGATCGAGCGCCGCCGGCGGCGAGGCACTTTCGTCACCGAACGCAAAGCCGGGCGGCGGCCGTTTGATGAGCGGATCGATTTGACCGGGTCGCTGGACGAGACCATCGCGGCGGAAGCGGGCGCGACTTTCAAAGTGATCGAGATGAACCGCGTCGAGGCCGATCCGCAGGAGGCCGAACTTTTCGGGCTGGGGGCGGGGGAGCCCCTCTACCGCGTCAAACGGCTCGGTCTGCGCGAAGACAAGCCGCGCAATTTGACGATCGACTTTTTGCCCGCCGAAATCGGCGAGAAACTGACCATTGAGGAACTGAGCGGGGGGTCGCTGCTGCAAACGCTCGAGACCAGATTCGGGTTGAAACTGAAGAGTGTGACACAGCGGATTAACGCCGCGCTGGCCGACCCTTACCTGGCCAAATTACTCAATGTGCGCGTCGGATCGCCGATGCTTTCAATCGAACGCGCGGTCTATGCCGGCGGCGCTGCGCCGATCGAATTCTCCCAGACGCTCTTTGCCGCCGATTTTGAAGGCTATGCGATCCGCCTGACGCGTGGCAGAGCCGCTCCGCAGGCGACGAAAAGCAGGAAGCGAAAACGTTGAGAATCGCGATCACTCTTCTCGCAGCGCAATAGTCGGATCAAGCCCTGACGCGCGTCGCGCCGGCAATCCTGACGCGACGGCGGAGATGATCAGGAAGAGCGCGGCCATGGCAGCGAAAGTAACCGGATCGGTCGCCTTGACGCCGACTAGCATGCCGGTCATCGCGCGTGTGAGGCCGAAGGCCGCGACCAGCCCCGTTGCGACGCCTATTCCGCTGAGGCGCAGTCCGTGTCCGACCACGAGTTTGAAGACGCTTCCTGGCGTCGCGCCGAGGGCCATGCGGACTCCGATCTCCGCCGTGCGCTGCTGCGCCTCGGTCGATAACACGCCGTACAGCCCCACGCAGGCGAGTGTCGCCGCGATGACAGCGAGGACTCCGAAGAGCAGGAACGAAAAGCGCGTCCCCGCCTGCGCCCGTTTCACCATCGCGTCCATCGGTTGCATTTCTGTGATTAGAAGATTCGGGTTTAATCTGGCGACCTCGGCGCGGACCGCCGTCGCGTATTGCGCGGGATCGCCCTTGACGCGGAGAGCCCAGAACCCGGCAGCGCCGTGCCCCATATATCCGTCCGTGACGTAGAGCTGTTCGCGTCCGGGCTCGGCCAGCGAAGTGTTACGTTGGTGCGCAACTACGCCAATCACTTCGGCCAATTCCGGCTCCCGCACGGGTAAGCGGACGAGGATGCGTTTTCCCACGGCGGATTCGTTGGGAAAGGCTTTGGTCGCGAGAAACTGGTCGATGACCACCACCTTTCGTTCAGGCGCGTTGTCCGCATCAGTGAAGGCGCGGCCGTCGAGGAGTCGCAGGCGCATCGTTTCAAAATAACCCGGGAGTACGACTTGATAATCAGCCGTCTGAGACTTGCTCGGGTCTGATTGCGCCTGTTCCGGTCCCCATCGCATTGAATTGGAATATCCCGAGAGCGGGAACGGAGTGGATGCCGCCACGTTTTCGACGCCAGGCAGCGCCTGCAATCGGCCCTGAAGCTCGCGCATGAAAGCGGCTCGTTCCTGCGGCTGCTGCGCGCGAGGGCCGAGCCGCAGAAATGTGAGAAGACCGTGTGGGTCGTAGCCGGGATCAATGCGTTGCAAGGCGATGAAGCTGCGGAGCATCAATCCTGACCCGATGAGTAACACGAAGGAAAGCGCGACCTCCGTGATCACCACTATGTTGCGCATCCGCCTCCCGCTTCCAATCCCGCCTGTTCGACCGCTCCCGCGCAGGATGTTCATGACGTTCGACCGCGAAGCCTGCAGCGCCGGCGGCAGGCCGAAGATCACAGCCGCAGCCAGCCCGGCCAACGCCGTATAAGCGAGCGCAACAGGGTCGAGCTTGATCGAATCGAGGCGCGGCAGGTTCGCGGGCGCGACGGCGAGCAGTTGGCGGACGCCTAACCACGCCAGGCCGAGGCCGAGGAGCGCGCCTGCCCCCGCGAGCAACGAGGCTTCCACCAGCATTTGGCGCGCAAGGCGCATCCGACCGGCGCCGAGCGCCGCGCGCACCGCAAGCTCACGCTGGCGCAAAGATGCCCTTACCAGCAGCAAGTTCGCCAGGTTCGCGCATGCAATGAGCAGAAGGAAGACGCCCGAGCCCGTCAGCGCGAGGAGGGTGGGTCGAACCTCCGCGACCAGATAATCGTGCGCCATATCCATCCGAAAATGGAAGTCGCCAGCCTGCCGGATCGTGTCGATCTTTCTGATCTCCGTTGCGACCACTTCACCTTCTGTCCGCGCATGCTCCAGTGTTGCGCCGTCTTTCAAACGACCGATTATCCGGTGAAAGGGTGTGTTACGGTTGGTGGCGTCGTAGCTGAGGCGAGCGGCGTACCAGAGGTCCGGCGCCCGTTCCACCTGTAGCTTGGGCGGAAGTAGCAACTCGAAGCCTGGCGCCAGCACGCCCACGATTTGTGGACCGCCGCTTCCTCCGCTCGACATTCCTTTGCCGAGAATGGCCGTATTCCCGCCGTAGCGCCGCTGCCAGTACTCGTGACTTAGGATCGCGATGGTCGGCAGAGGCGCAGGGGCCTGCGCGCCCGTCGCGCCGTCCGTTTGCGGCGGTGGCTGGCCGTCAGCTTCCGTAAAATCACGGCCGGCCACGATCTTCGCGCCAAGCAGGCGGAAGATGTTCGGCGTGACCGTAGCGATACGAACCTGCTCCGGCGCGCCGTCCTCCCGCGGCATGGTCGCGCGCCTTGTATAAACGGCGGCGATGTCCTCAAACGTCGTCTTCGCCCAGTTGCGCAAGTCAAAGACGTCGGTATTTGAAAGCGGCCAGTCAGTGACGTTGCGCTGTCTCAGTTCGCCTCTCACTGATACCAGCCGATCCGGATCCTTATAGGGAAGCGGGCGGAGCAGCACACCGTAGGCAACGCTGAAGACCGCCGTGTTCGCGCCGATTCCCAGCGCCAGCGTGATCACGGCAATCACCGTGAAGACGGGTTTCTTCAGCAACATTCGCGCGCAGTAGCGCAGGTCTTGCCATAGATTTTGCATAAGTCCTCCAGGCGTTGATCGCCGTTTCAGCCAGTTGCGGCCGCGGATTATCACGGATTATCCGTGTTGATCCGTCGCATCCATAAACATCCGCAATTCCCGCTGGTAGCCGAAACGACGGTCAGCGGTAGCGCGGTATAGCGGCATCAGCGTCACAATGTAGCCTGTTCCGATTCAGCCATCGCTTCAAGGCCAGTCGGGCAGCCGTCGAATATTGCTAACCCAACCAACGGAGCAGGGAGGATCAAAGGGTGGAGATAAGCTGATCCTTCTACCCAGGGAGAATGGGCGCCACAGCGTGGCAAAAGGCGTGGTTGCGCCGGGGGCCAGGTTATTCACCGCCGTTGAGACGGGAGGAGCCGTCGGAAAAATGGGGAGGGGTCTTACATCCTGCTGCTCGTCATCGTCCAAACAAAGGATGAGTTTGTCGGAAAACGTTC
>DATEMG010000092.1:0-13114 GCA_035275805.1 Blastocatellia bacterium | reverse complement strand
TGCCCGCGAGGACGCGGGGGCGCCGCCTGATTTTCATTCTTTCAGGGCGTCGTAGCGCGACATGGTCAGAATGTCGCGATCGGATTAAGCGGCGAGCCTGTGCCGCCGGTCAATGGAATCGGGGCCGCGGTGAGCAGGAATTCCCAGCGTTTGCGCTTCGCGGCCGCATCGCTCAAAGCCTCGAGGTCGCAGTTGTCGAAGATATGGACGCCGAGCGCTATCAGCGCAAGTTGATGGATCGGATGCGTCAGACCTTCGACGCCGGACGGGAGTACGTCGCTGGCCGCGTCGCTCCCCAGCAGAGCCACGTCGCGGGCTTTGAGCCATTTCGCGCACGTGGCGTGCAGCCCAGCCGAGTTCACTGAAATGTTCCACGGGCCTTTCTCAGCGCGCCGCGCCCAACGCCCCGTGCGAATGAAGACGGCGTCGCCGGCGGTCAATTTCAATCCCGCTTTCCTTTCCCAGGCCTCCAGATCTTCGGGGTAGATCGGCGTTCCGGGTTCGAGGTATTTCACGCCTTTGAGTTGTGGGAGATCCATCAACACGCCGCGCGTGAAGACTCCACGTTTCAGATTTTGAATCGCCAGTTTCGCGGCGCCTTTTTGCGTGACTTCTTCTTGCGGGACGCCGTTGTACATTTTGCCGTTCCAGAACATGTGGCAGAGCGCGTCCAGATGCGTGTGCTGGTAGCCGTGGAACGAGATGCGGAACGCGTCAATGCTGAATTGCCCGCGATTGTTGACGCCGCTCAAACTCACCGTATGCTCATACGGGCTTTGATTATCCTCGGCCCTTTCTTTTTCAGTGTCGCGGGCGAGCGAAACCGAAAAGCCTTCTCTGACCAGCGCGGCGGCCTGTTTTCGTTTCGCCTCCGTGATCAGGTTGACGGCGCCGAGTTGATCTTCCTTTCCCCAGCGGCCCCAGTTCGACAACTCGGTCATCAAACGATCTACGTCCTCTTTCGTCATCTTGCGTTGCGCCTCCTGCCTGGCCTGGGTTGAAACGAGCGCGCATGGCGTCGCGAAGCTCACCAGCATTATAAGGAAAACCGATGCGGTAATTTTCATATTCGCCCCTTGTAGTTTAGCCACAGAGACACAGAGACACAGAGACAGGGAGAGGAAGACAAGGAGACGTGGAGAAGGGGAAATGCAGAGACAAGCAGATATGAATTCTCCTTGTCATTGTCTCCCCCTCTCCTTGTCCCCTCCTCTCTTTTTGTCTCCGTGGCTCTGTGGCAGTTTTCCACAATTATCGTCCCGTGAAATTGGGTTGTCGTTTTTCGATGAACGCGCGGACGCCTTCTTTATGGTCTTCGGTCATTCCGCAGCGCAGGTGCGTTTCGGCCTCGCGGTCAAGCATCGTTCGGAAATCCGTCGTCGCCGCGAGGTTCACGTTGGCTTTCATATAGCGGTAGCTCGTCAGCGGGCCATGGGCGATGCGCGAGGCGATTTCCGCGGTTTGCGACGATAGGCTCTCGTGCGGGACCACGCGGTTGACCAATCCGACGCGATGGGCCTCCGCCGCGTCGATGATCTCAGCTAGAAAAAACAGCTCCTTGGCCTTCGGCGCGCCCGCGTAATGCTGCAACAGCCACGTCGTTCCGAAATCGCCGCCGAACCCGACCTTGGCATATGCAGTTCCGAACTTCGCCTGGTCCGACGCGATGCGCAGGTCGCAGGCCAGACAGACGCCCAGCCCGGCGCCCATCGCGTGGCCGTTGACAGCGGCGATGGTCACCTTCGGCGAGTTGTAGAGCAGCCACGACAGCTCCTGGGCCTGGCGCAAACCGTCGATCCGTTCTTCGAGCGTCTTCGGCGCGTCGCCCTCACGCGCCATCATAGAAACGTCGCCGCCCGCGCAAAAAGCCCGCCCTGCGCCCGTGACGACGATCGCGCCGATTTCGGGATCGAGGCTCCAGCGCTTCAGGCAATCAATTGACCCGGCGATCAGGTCGTGGCTCAAGGCATTAAGCTTGTCAGGGCGATTGAACATGAGCGTCGCGACTCTGTCTGCGACTGAGGTCAAAATTACGTCTTCGGGCATGAGTTTCCCTTTCGTTATTCCCTGAGAGCGCGCGCAAGGATGCGCGCGCTCTCAGGCGATTTCACCGGCCTTTAAAGTTCGGCTTGCGCTTTTCGTGAAACGCGGCGATGCCCTCTTTAACGTCTTCGCAGTAGTTGGTCACGAGGGTTCCGAGCGCGGCGTCTTCAAGCGCGTTCTCCAAATCCATCATTTGTTGTTTGTACATCATCCGCTTGGTGATCCTGATGGCGATCGGCGGGCCTTCGGCGAGCCGTTCAGCCCAGGCGCGCGCGGTAGTCATCAATTCGGAGTCGGGCGTGACCTCGGTTACCAGCCCCAATTCCTTGGCCTGGCGCGCCGCGTAGACTTCTGAAAAGAGCGACATCTTGAGAGCGTTTTGCGCCCCCATAAACCTGGGGAAGAGCCAGGCGCCGCCTTCGTCAGGCATCAGCGCGAATTTGAGGCTCGTGTCGCCGAGCCTCGCGCTCTCGGCCGCGATGCGGAAATCGCAGCACAGGGCCAGCGCCAGTCCGCCAGCAACCGCCGCTCCATTTACGGCCGCGATTGTCGGCTTATCGAACCGCCACAAAAATCTCACGAGATGGTGAAAGTTCTCGCGCATCTCGAGCTGCGATTCCAGCCGGTGGCCGCGATACCGCGTCGGGTACTGGAAATCGCGCGATATGTCACCGCCCGAACAGAAGCCGCGCCCAGCGCCGGTGATGATCACCGCCCTGACCTCATCGTCGTCACGGGCGTCGGCCAGCGCGGCCAGCGTCTCGTGAACCATCGTCTCGGAGTAAGCGTTCAGCTTTTCGGGACGGTTCAACGTCACTGTCGCCACGCGATTCTCTTTCGCGTACAGAATCTGACTGAATTCCATTTCCGATTCTCCCAAGAAAATCAGTTCGTAGTCCCGACTAAAGGCCGGACTACAAACGGCACAATTGACAGACCAAAGACAGGCGCCTAAACTTACCGACCGGTAAGTTCACTGTCAAGCAAAGGTCACTCTTCACCGTCCGATTATATGAACAAAGCCTGGCTGGACCGCTTCGCCCAGATGATGGGTCGTTTCGCGCCTGACGCGATCACCGCTTGCGTCATGCTGCTCGTTCTGCTTTTTGCGGTAGCCCTCGCGCTCGGCAATTCGCCGTCGAAGACGATGGAGGCGTATTACCAGGGGCTGTGGATGCTGCTGCCGTTCACGATGCAGATGACGTTGATCATCACGCTCAGTTCGGTTCTTGCCTCGACCCCGCTATTCAGAAAGGCCGTCATCGCGCTTTCGCGAATTCCGAAGACGGCGAATCAGGTGGTCGCCCTCGGCGTCTTGATGACTGCGATCGCGTCTTATTTGTACTGGGGCCTGGGAATCGCGCTCGGCCCGATCATCGCCATCTATTTCGCGCGCGAGGCCGAACGCAAAGGCGTCAAGATAGATTTCCTCTTCTTCCTGGCCGTGATCTGGGCGGCGAACGCCGTCTGGCAATTCGGGTTTTCGGCCAGCGCGCCGCTGCTCGTGGCCACGCCGGGCCATTTCCTGGAGAAGACCGTCGGCGTCATCCCGCTTACGACCACCATCTGGTCGCCGGCGGCGATCATTCACGAAATCGTTTTCACGGCGGCCGTGATAGTCGTCGGTTGTCGGTTGATGCCGAAGGAGGGGGTCCCGGTTTCGCAATTCCCAGGCGCGAGCAAATTGACCGAAGAGGTAGATGCCGAAAAGGAGGAGTCGCTGACCGAATCACAACGAATGGAGCGGAGCCGGATCTTCCCTCTGGCGCTTTGCGCAATGCTGGCGGGGTGGCTCTATTTTCATTTCATTGTTCAGCGGAAGAGTCTCGACATCAACTCGCTCAACACGATTCTGCTTTTTCTGACTTTCACACTTCATCGCAACGTTCACAGATTCACCCAGGCGCTGCAGAAGGCTGTCCTGTCGGCGTGGCCCGTCATCGTCATCTACCATCTTTACGCCGGAGTCGCGGGATTGATTCAGCACACGAACGTCGGCGAGAAGCTCGCCGGCGCGGTGGCGGCGGTCTCGACGCCTTACACCTTCCCGCTGCTGACCGCCGCCGTCGGGGCGGTCTTCGCGATTTTCATTCCGTCGAGTGGAGGTCAGTGGGCAATCCAAGGCTTCGTCACGTCTAAGGCGGCGATGGAGGTCGGCGTATCGGTTCAGCGCGGCATTCTGGCGATGGGCGTAGGCGATCACATGGGCAACCTGACCTCGCCATTCTGGTACGTGATCATCGCCGGCGTCGCGCGTGTCGATTTCAGGAGCTTTTTCGGCTACGGGCTGCTCTTCGCGGCGATCTGGTTCGTGATCGGGGCCGTGGTCTTTACGTTCGCGCCTTGTTAAAGCCACAGAGACACAGAGACACAGAGACGGAAAGGCAACGCGACTGCAGCGCCGCTTTTTCTCTCCGTCTCTGTGCCTCTGTGTCTCTGTGGCAATGCTTTTATTTCATGCTCGGCGCCCACTCCCCTTGCGAGACTTCGCCGGATGTCGGAGGCGTGGGGAAGTTTTCCGAGGACGAGAGGGCGTTTATCTCAGAAGCGGTCTGGCCCAATCGCTCCGCCAGATAGAGCGAGATCGGTTTATCAATCCGCAATTCGCCGGTTTCGCCTTCAGCCTGGATGGCGCGGCGCAGCAATTCGGGCAGATAACGAAGTAACAGCATAAAGCCAAGCTCTCCGCCGCCGCCCATTTGATTGATGATGTTCAGAAACTCTCTGATCATCCCGGCCAGCTCTTCCCTCTCCAGCCGCTCCCACCATCGTTCGTAATCACGCCCGGCCTGAACGTCAGCCATAGCCCGCATGAGCCGTCGGAACGACCCGGGGAGCGCGTCCCACAATGCGTTGCGTGCGCCGGCCGGAACGTCGTCCCCTCCGGGCAACAAGCTTTCCAGCGTGAAGGCGCGTTCTGGAACGAGATGGCTCTCGCGCAACACGCGCAAATAATCGTCCGCGGTGATCTGATACTCGGGTTCTTCGGCCTCCTTATCGGAAGGCCCCGCCCGGGGCGTGGTTATCGGCTGTGAGTTTAGAAGCTTGATGTATCCGTGGCGCTCAGAATGTAACCCCATCTCGACTCGATATGTCCTGTCCGGGAAGACCTGGAACCAGTATTCGCGCGCGAAAGCAGCGTCGAAGAAGACCGAGATGTTGTTGGTCTCGTCGGTCAATCTGAGCGTCGTGTGGAAGCCGTTGGCGCTCTCGACGGGGAAAATCTTGCGCGCGCGCTCGAAGGGGTCGTCTTTCAATTGCCAGTAAACGAAAATACGAAACGGGTCCTGCGCCATCGCGCGCATCATGTCGAAATCGTAATGCGACGGAAGCGGCAGCCCTGTGTCGGCGATCGGCTCGGCGGGAATCTCTTCTTCAAGCGGTTCGGTGGGCGCCTCGTCCGGCGCGAGTACAGGCTCGAACGGATTGCGCTCGACGGTCGGAATCAATGATGAGAGATCGAAGAAAAATGGCACGAGAATCCTCTCAAACGAAAATTTGAACTACGAAGTCAGGGCTGCAGCGGGTAAACCTAGTATGCCTATTCTCATTCCGGGGAGGAGAGGCGGAAGCTTATGAGCGCAGTTTAGCGATGTCAAGGCGAATGCGCTTTTGCCTGACCGTTTAAGCAGTTAGGCGGGATTTTTGAAGCGCTTTCATTGTTCATTGTTCATCGTTCATTTTTCATTTGTCATTGCCGAAACCGCCGTGTTCCACAATGACAAATGAAAAATGAACGATGAACAATGTCCTGATGATAACGCCTCAAAACTTTATCTGCTTATCTCACACCCGTTCGATGATTGTCGCGACCGCCTGGCCGCCGCCTATGCAGAGCGTGATCAGCGCCGTGCCCAGGCCTCGGCGTTCGAGTTCGTCAACCGCCGTCCCGAGGAGCATCGCGCCGGTCGCGCCAAGCGGGTGTCCGAGCGCGATGGCGCCGCCGTTGACGTTGACCTTTTCGGGATCGACGCCGAGGTTGCGCATGGTCTGCATCGGCACGACGGCGAAGGCCTCGTTGATCTCCCACAGGTCGATGTCTTCCGGCGTCATTTTCAATTGAGCCAGCGCCTTCCTGGCGGCGGGAGTGGGCGCGGTCAGCATGATCACCGGCTCGGCGCCTGCAGTCGCCATGCCGCGAATCCTCGCCCTCGGCTTCAGGCCATGCGCCTTGACGTAATCTTCAGAAGCGATCAAGACCGCGGCGGCGCCGTCAACTATGCCGCTGGAATTGCCGGCGGTATGGACGTGGCGGATCTCGCCGGCCTGCGGATATTTCTTCAGCGCCATCTGGTCGAGCGTCTCGCCGTTCGGGCCGACGGCCTTAGCGCCCCAAGCGACGAACGACGGTTCGAGAGTCGCCAAGCCTTCTAGCGTCGTGTCGGGCCGCGGGTATTCGTCGGCCTCCAGCGCGACGGCGCCGGTCTCCGGGTCGCGCACGGCGAACAGGCTGTTTTTGAAATAGCCTTCGCGCTGCGCCACAGCCGCGCTCTGTTGCGAACGCAACGCGAATTGATCGATCTCCTCGCGCCTGAAATTTTCGAGCGTGGCGATCAGGTCCGCGCTGATTCCCTGCGGGACCTGAAAATGTTTCTTTCGTAAATGCGGGTTGTTCCCGTCCAGGCCCGCGCCGTCCGTCCCCATCGGGACGCGTGACATGCTCTCGACGCCGCCGCCGACAACGAGCCGCTGCATTCCCGCCATTACGCCCATCGCGGCGAAATTGACCGCCTGGAGACCTGAGCCGCAATATCGGTTCAGCGAAACGCCGGTCACTTCGAGCGGCCAATCGGCGGCCAGCACGGCCATCCGCGCGATGTCGCCGCCCTGCTCGCCGGCCTGCGAGACGCATCCGATCACCACGTCGTCCACGTCGCCTTTCGAGACGCCCGCGCTCTCGGCGAGATGGTTGAGCGTCTGCGCCAGCAGTTCATGCGGATGAATGTTATTGAGCGCGCCCTTGCCCATTTTGCCGCGCCCGCGCGGTGTGCGTACCGCGTTGATAATATAGGCCATTTGGTTCACCTCTCTTTTAACTAATAAGCCGAAGCGTTAAGGGATAGCGGTAGGCTTCGCCCTTGGCGGCCTTGACCGACGCGATGATCGTCAGAATAGCTCCCGCCACCAACACCACTGCAAGCAGTAAAAAGCCGATAAGAATCAGGACGAGAACGCCGCTGATAAGCAGGTAAATACATACGCTTATCTGAAAATTGAGCGACTCCCTGGCCTGGTCCGCCACAAACGGCGATTCGTCTTTTTTCACCAAATAAATGATGAGCGGCGCTATAACGTTTCCGAACGGGACACCGGCATAACCTACGAGCGCCAGCAAATGAGCCAACATACCCCAGTTTCGTTCATCTCTTGTGAGTGTATGCATAAATCTCCTTCATGCGATTTTGAAGCATGGTCGGCAAATCCAAGTATGCTTAAGCCGGAGAAATACCGCAAGAAGACCCGCGCCTCGGGGCGCTGATAAACATTGGCAAGCCGGTGGCCAGTTGTTAAACTTGTCCGCTATGTACAAGGCAAGGGTTTTGATTGTCGACGACGAACAGGCGGCCCGCGTCGGCCTGACCGAGATCATCGGCGCGTGGGGCTACGAGACGCATTCGGCCGGCGACGGCGTCGAGGCTCTGGAGATCGCGAAAATTTTCCAACCGGGCGCCGTGATCACCGACGTGTTCATGCCGCGGCTCGACGGGTTCGGGCTGCTTGCCCGGCTGCGGGACGAATACCCCGAAACCTCTGTGATTCTGCTTACGGGGCAGGGCAACGTCGAGGACGCGGTGCGCTCCGTGATCGAAGAAGGCGCGTTCTATTATTTCGAGAAGCCGATCAACACCCGCCAACTGAAAGTAGTGTTGCAGCGCGCCATCGAACGCTCGGCGACGCAGCTCGAAAACACCCGCCTGCGCAGGCAGTTGGGCGAATACGGCATCTTCGGGCGGCTGGTCGGCGCCTCGCACGTGATGCGGCAGATTTACACGACCATCGAGCAAGTCGCCAGTTCGGCGGTCTCCGTTCTGATCACCGGCGAATCGGGCACCGGCAAAGAGGTCGTCGCGAACACCATTCATCAACTCAGTCCCCGCATCTCGCGCCCCTTCGTCGCGATCAACTGTTCGGCCATTCCCGAGTCGCTGATGGAATCGGAGCTCTTCGGCCACGAGCGCGGCGCCTTCACCGGCGCGATAGCCAAACGCGAAGGCACCTTCGAGTTGGCCAACACGGGCACGCTCTTTCTGGACGAGATCGCCGAAATGCCGGTGATGTTGCAGGCTAAGCTGCTGCGCGTGCTCGAAGACCGCAAGGTGCGGCGGCTCGGCAGTTCGAAGGAGGTCCCCGTAGACGTGCGCGTCCTGGCGGCCACCAATAAAGACCCTATCGAAGCCGTGAAACGCGGCGAACTGCGCGAAGACCTGCTCTACCGCCTGAACGTCATCCTCATCAAACTGCCCCCACTGCGCGAACGCCGCGAAGACATTCCGCTACTGGCCGAATTCATGGCCAAAGAGTTGAGCGAACGTCACAAGCGCCCCGCTCATGTTATCTCACCCGAGGTCCTGGAGATATTCGCCCGCCACGAATGGCCCGGCAACGTACGCGAACTGCGCAACGTAGTCGAACACGCCGTCGTCGTCTGCGAAGGTCAGCGGATCGAGAAACAACATCTGCCGCCGGCGATGTTCGACGAGCGCGCCCTGCTTAACGAAGACTCGATCAACCTGCCCATCCCGATCTCATTGGATGAGGCCGAACGCCAGTTGATCCTCAAGACGCTCATCAAGACCAACAACAACAAGACGCGCGCGGCCGACCTGCTCCAAATCAGCCTGAAGACGCTGCACAATAAATTGAAGGCTTACCGCGAAGAGAGCGAAGATTGAGCCGCGTCTGCGATTGCAATGCGTCAAACTGTATTAGACGATTTCAGCGTCATCCTTATTGAGCCGAAGAATTTTTACGCTTCACGCTATCCTTTTAACATCTGTTCGCATCTTTGAAATTGAGTGCCGCCGATCATGGCCACTCAGACGGATAATTTCTGAAATCATCCACCAAATACTTTCCACTTATGACAGCAGAAGCAAAACAATTGTCCTTTGGCGAAGTTCTGGCGTTGCGCCCCGTTCGATATTTGTGGGTGGCGCAGGTGGTCAGCATCTTCGGGGACATCCTGGCCCTGTTCGCGGTCTTGAGCGACGTGTCGTTTCGTCTGAAGGCGACCCCGGCGCAGGTCACGCTGATCAGTGTCGCATTCCTGATCCCGTTCGCGCTGCTCGGCCCGGTCGCGGGCGTCTTCGTCGACCGGTGGCCCGCGAAGCGTACGATGATCTCTAGCGACCTGATCCGCGCGGCCCTCGCTCTCGGCCTCGTGTTCGCATCAGACCTCAATCAGATTTACGCGATCCTCTTCGCGCTCAGCGCGGTCTCGACGTTTTTCGTCCCGGCGCAAACGATCATGATCCGCGCTGTCACGCCCCGCGAGGGATTGATGGCCGCGAACGCGCTGATGCAGCAGGCGTTCCAGGTGGTGCGCATCATCAGCCCGGCCATCGCCGGGGCTATGGTCAACTGGGTCGGCGCGAAACCGGCTTACTATTTCGACGGCGCCAGTTTCACCTTCTCCGCCGCGATGATCGCGGCGATTGCGGTTTCTCGCGCGACTGCCGCTACCGCAACCGCCGAGCCGCCCGAAAGCGGCAAACTAAAATCGATCCTTAATGACCTGATGGCGGGCGCGCGGTTCATCTTCACCCATGCGACGATCTCGTTCGTCATACTCGCGATGGCGGCGGGGATGTTCGCACTCAGCTGCTTCGCGCCGTTGATTGCGATCTATGTCAGAGATACGCTGAAGAGCACCGAATTTCAGTTCGGCGTGATCAACTCGATGATCGGCGTCGGCATGATCTTCGCCACGCAGTTCATTACGAGGTTCGCGAAAAACCGGTCGAAGAGCCTTCTGGTGGTCGCCGGGTTACTCGGAATGGGGGTGGCGGTGATGGTCATGGCTTCTATCGGCCACGTGGTGGTGGCCGCGATCGGGGCGTTCGGCATCGGCTTCGGAGCGATCTTCATCATCGTGCCTACACAGACGTTGATGCAGCAGGAGACGCCGGTCGAGTTGGTCGGGCGCGTCAGCAGCAGCTTTATGTCCGTCCTGTCGGTCTCGCAACTTCTTGGATTGATCATCTCGGGATCGTTGACAGAGAGGCTGGGAATCAGAAACCTCTTTTTCGCGAGCGCGGCGATGCTGGTTCTGTTCGCATGCCTGGGATACTTCCGGCTACCGGCAAAGACAAATGCGGCGACTGTCGCGCGCTAGAAGCAAGCGTTTATAAGCGCCCTGCGCTTACAGCGGCAGTGAGATCGTCGCCATCACGCCAGCGTCAATCTCGCCGCATCTCGGAGATAATCCACAGGTTCGTCAAGAGCAGGTAAACGAGGAGAAAAACTCCAATGGACAGATAGAATAAAGTCCACAACCAGTAGCGAAACGGGTGAGTCGCTTGCGTATAACAAGTTCTATCCTCAAGTCGCCATGCGCTTCCAATATAGATTTTACGGCCCTTCAGACTGACGCAGCCATGCAGGAAGAAGAGAGCGCCGATGCAAAAGACCACAATGCTGGCCCATCTGGCGAACAGAAAGACAACGAACACCACTGCTAATCCTATATTCACTCGCTCCTGTTTGCGATAATCCAGCGCAAGCAAATCATTCAGGGGAGACTTCAGATAGAAGATGATCACAAGCCCAAGCCCGACCGCTCCAATCAACGCCCCCTGGGACCTGAAGCCGAAAAGCGAAGAGAGCAACCCGATCACATAAGCAAATAAGCCAATCGAGTCCAAATTCAGGAAGGCGCCTCGATTTTGTTGTCTTCCATCAATTTCTCGCATGCGATGAGTTCACTTTTCCCTGAAAAGCATGATCATCGTTAATGTTTTTCGCCCCTACGATGTCCGCATGATCGAAATACCCGCATTCATCGCATAGGAACACATCTCGTCTTATTCGATTCTTTTTGCTCGCATGATTGCATTCCGGACATCTCTTGCTCGTGTTACGAGGGTCTACCGGTTGCACTTTCACTCCCGCCAGCGCAGCCTTGTACTCGATATATCCTCGCAACCAGTTGTTTTTTTACCTGAAGTCGGCGTTAACCGTATGTTCGTCGAAGGGACAAGCCCTTCAACTCACATCCGGTCTCGATTTCCTCTCCATCCAAGCCTATCGGCTGTAGATGGAGCATCCATCGAGGGTGAAGGTGAAAAAGCGATGCGCCTTGTTCGGAGCCGCTGCCTGCATCTGTCACCTCCCCCTGAAAAACAAAGAGACCGCCATCGCGAATCCTACCAGGATCACGACGCGGCGCACGAATTTCTGCCCCATACGGCGCGCGATCCCCGCCCCGCCGTAACCGCCGATGATCGAGCCCGCGGCCATTAAAGCAGCCGGCGGCCAATCGACCAATCCCACAAATACGAAATAGACGGCGGCGACTCCGTTAACCACCGAGCCGAAGATGTTCTTCAGCCCGTTCATTTGATGGATGTCGCTCAGGCCCATAATGCCGAGCACGGCCAGCATCAGAATGCCGATGCCCGCGCCGAAATACCCGCCGTAGACCGCCACTAGAAATTGATAGAGGCTCGCGCCGATCATCCAGCTCGCAGTCGCCTCGTGGTGCGCCGAAGCTCCCGAACGCAGCCAGCGTTGAACCGACTCCTGGAACATAAACAAGACCGTGGCGAAGAGAATTAGAAAAGGGACCAGCGCGGCGAATGTAACATGAGGGGTTCTTTTGAGCAGCATCGCGCCGACCACGCCCCCCGCGACGCTGGGGATCAGCAGGTAGAGGAATTTCCGCGGCGCCTTTAGCGTCTCTACGCGATAGCCGTAGGCGCTAGACAACGTGCCTGGCACGAGCGCCAGCGCGCTCGTGGCGTTCGCGATTATTTCAGGACGCCCCGACCAGATCAGCGCCGGAAAAGTCACCAGCGTCCCGCCGCCCGCCACCGAATTCATCATCCCTGCCATCATCGCCGCGCCGAACAGCAGCAATCCTTGAACCAGAGTCATAAGCAGCCTGCATGAATAGCTGCCGCAGGGCACAGAGAACACCGCAGGACATAATGATTTCTCTGTGCTCTCTGCGCCCTGCGGTGGTTAACGGTCTTCATACGTATGAAAACCGGTATAGAAATGAAAGCGCCGCTCAGGATCAACTCCGATCCGACTGAGCGGCGCGATTTTGACTCGGCTTTGCGCCCGGTCCTTTCAATACTCGCCGAGACCGGTAGGCCAGCCGCCGCGCGTGAAGTAATCGCTTAGGGTGAAAGACAACATGATGAGCAGCCAGAACACGGACGCCACCACGATTACCTGCGTCAGGCGCGAACTCCAGCGCACGTGCATGAAGATCATTATGACCGCCGTCGCCTTGATGGCGGCGATGGTCAGCGCAACCAGAGCGTTGAGCACCCCGCTCACATGCTTAATCACCGGGGTGTCCTTAAACATGCCCTCAAGGTCGTACTTAGCCACAAGTACCGTCAGTACTGTCATCACCATCAGAAGGGTGAAAACGCCGATGTAATATTTGATCGGATTTTCTGGATGCGCGTGAGTAGTGTCATGAGAATGATCTGCCATAACCCCTCTCGATATATCAGTGTTTGCCAAAGTGGAAGCCCGTCAGGTAGAGCAGCGGGAAGAGGAATATCCAGACGATGTCAACGAAGTGCCAATAGAGGCCGCTGATCTCGACCGGCGAGTTGTAGTTCTTGGTGAACTTTCCCTTCCGCGCCATCAAAATCAGCGTGAGCAGGATGCCCGCGCCGACGATCATGTGCAGCGCGTGCAGCCCCGTCATCATGAAGTATATCCACAGAAAGACGCGCACCGGCTGTTGCAATTCCGGGGGCACTCCGTGAGGGCCGTCCGGCGCAGGGGCGTATAAGCCTACTGCCGGGAAGAGATGGTCGTGGATTTTCGACGCGTACTCGAAATATTTGATCACCAGAAAGGCCAGGCCCAATAACAAGGTGACGGTGAG
>DATEMG010000091.1:0-11888 GCA_035275805.1 Blastocatellia bacterium | reverse complement strand
CCAACCCTCTTCATTCCGCATTCCGCATTCCCCACCTACCGGAACCAATTTCTTAACCGGCTTCCCAGCCCGCGACTGGATTTGTTTTTAACCGTAGGGTTCATTTCGTCCTGGGAATTTGTAAAGGTTGTAGGATCCGCGGGATCCGGTTCAATGAATTCCTGTCCTCGAGGCAAGACGGCCTGCTCATCTATTGCCGCGTCCTCACTCGGCGGCGCCAGCGGCGTCGAGAAAGAGAAATCGTCGGCTTCCTCGGAGCTCAGCACGTTTTTAGCGATTTCGTAATATTTCTGCCGCTCCGCCAACCCGTTCAATCCGCCGTTGATCCGTTTGGTGATGGCAATGAAATCCTGAATGTCGGCCAGTTCGTTCAATCCGTTCAACTTCCAGAAGACGCCCGCCGTGGAGAACGCATATTGCGGAGTCGCCGCCAGGTCGGGATTGCCGATCAGATCGACGCCGAGCAGGTCTCCATATTTCTTGTAATTGGCGCGGCCGGTGATCTGGATGGGGCCGCGCCCACGGTAGCGGAACCCGTCGCCCGGTTGGGTGTTGCCGAGCTTTTTTGCCAGGTCGTTAGGCGGCTCGTATTTCTTCTGCTGCGCCGTAGGCCCCCAAATCTCCTCCATATACTTCAACTCGGCTGATTCGTGGGCGATCTGGGCCAGGAAGGCGGACGCCCGCAGCGGGGTGTCGATCTCGTAGATCTCCATGACCTTGTTAATGAATGGGAGGTAAAGTTGGCGCTTCGCCTGTGGCAACCTCGGCATAATCTGTTGCAGATCATTTTCAGTAAGCATCGTCGATTCCTCCTTGGTCACAACCGGCCTACGTCGCCGCTAATTCATATCGTGTTCGGCGTTCAAAAATCCCTGAGCGATTATACCAATTCTTCGACTTCCAGCGCATTCATGGCGATCTCGTAATACTTCTGGCGATCCTTCAACCCCGTCGTCCCACCGTTGATCCGTTTGGTGATGGTGATGAAATCCTGAACATCGGCCAGTTCATTCAACCCCTTCGTTTTCCAGAAGAGGCCAGCCGTGGAGAACGCGTATTGCGGAGTCGCCGCCAGTTCGGGATTTTCCTCCAAATCGACGCCGAGCATCTCGCCGTACCTCCTGTAATTGTCGCGGCCGGTGATCTGGATGGGGCCGCGCCCTTTGTATCGTTTGCCGTCGCCCGGTTGGGTGTTGCCGAGCCTTTTCGCCAGCTCGCTCGGAGGTTCGTATTTCTTCTGCTGCGCCGTTGGCCCCCAAATCTCCTCCATAAACCTCAGTTCGCCCGATTCGTGGGCGATCTGAGCCAGGAAGGCGGACGCCCGCAACGTGGTGTTAATCTCGTAAATTTCCATGACCTTGTTTATGAAGGGCAGGTAAAGCTGGCGCTTAGCCTCTGGCAACGTCGGCATGATCTGTTTTAAGGCGCTGTCGGTAAGCATGACTGATGTTCCTCCTAAATGAAGGCCAGGGGCGGATTGAGAATACCCCGGCTTTGGTTGCTGGATATGGCCTTGGCCGATCAATCAATTCGACTGTAAATCTCGAAATGCGGAACAATTAGAACACGGGAGATCGTGATAGGCAATATTTTTTGCGCTGCGACGTACTGTTTTCAGATGAACAACTCAGGCGAGACGTGGAAGAACTCGGCCAGCGCTTTCGCCTGGGTTTTGCTGATTTCGCGTACTCCGTTGATGGCTTCGGATGCGCGCCCCGCCGACCCGAACAAGTGAACCAGGTCTTTCTGTTGTAAATCACGCGCCTCCATCAGGTGTTGCAGAACCTGATGCGGCGCCGCAGGCTCGATCGGGTAATGCTCATCTTCGTAATCCCGGATCAGCCTCACCAGCAGATCGAACAGTTTGGCTTCTTCGGGCGACAGGTCTTCCCGCCCCATCATCGGCTCGACGATGGCGAGCATCCGCTTGTGCTCGGCGTCGTTTTCAATAACTTGAGGCAGCGCTGTCACGAGCAAGTCGGCATATTTTTTCGGACTGAATTTAGCAGTCATTCTTCCACCTTTCGCGGTCGTACTCGGCGTGGGTCAGGACATGCTTGATGTATATCGCTTGGCCAGCATAATTGATCTTCACAACCAGCCTGTATTTGTTACCGCCAATATTGAAAACCGTGCACGCGCCATAAACGTCCGCGTGCGGATAGATATCCTGGACATCATCAAGGTTGCGCCAGCGCGCTTTCCGGCAAATACGGTACCAACTCTTCAGCGGCACTTCGGCGTCCAGATGCTGTCGCCAAAATTCGCGCAGAGCTTGTTGACTGATGACATTCATGATTCAGCATGGAGTTTCCCAAAATGGGAAAGAAAAGTCAAAGTGCCGAACCGCGTCACCGAAAATCTAAACGAAACTGAATCGTTGCGCCATCTAGAAAATCTAAACCAAATTGAGCCTCGAAAAGGAATCGCAGCAAAAAGGCCTTCAGTCTCCACCAGGAGCGGCATCAGCCTGTGTAGATGCCGCCCCGCCGGGGCTGAAAGCTTTCGACCGAACCAAATCTATAAACAGGTTGCCCGCCGGGGCTGCGCTTACGAAGTCTGATATCGTCAGCGATCTTCAGGACACGGCTTTCGGTAAACCGAGAAGCGCTTCGTTGACCGCTGCGCAGGTCCGGCGCCCGATTTTCCATTTCGGCGTTTTTTCTTGTAACTTCCCAAGGCCTTAACCTACTTAATTGGTAGGATCGCTAATTTTGGCGCATCGTTTACTCCGGCCTCCATAGCGGAGACCACAGACAAAGGAGATTGGATATGTTGGACAATAGAATAGAAAGCAATTCGGGGTTGGCCACGGAACGTAGTCGGCCGACCACGAAGGTGTTTGCGCCGACCGCCGCCGCGGTGTCGAAGCCGGTGAATTGAACGGTGAAGTCGAGCGTGAGCGTTTGATTGACGCCGAGAGGCGCCGGCTTCGCAGGCGCGTTGGTGAAATAGGCGAGCAGCGTGCGGCTAGAACTGACGATCTGTGTCGCCTGGCCGACAGTCGCCGTTATGCGGACTAATAAGAAGTCTTCAGCCAGTTCTCCTTGGTCCAGATTAGCCTGCCTGCGCCCGCGCCTTCCGCCCCCGTGAGTAGTAACGGGAGTTGCGTTGGGTCGTGGGTCGTGTACACATACGGCAGCGTTGCAAACCCGTTCCACGAGAACGCCAGCTCCGGCGCGGGTACCGGCGCAAGCGGGCTGTCAGGCGTGTTGCTGTCTCCGCGAAAGACCAGACCGCCGAGCTGATAGAGCGTATTGAGCGCGAGTATCTTGCCTGTGTACTGGGTCAGCGA
This sequence comes from Blastocatellia bacterium, assembly GCA_035275805.1. Taxonomy (GTDB): domain Bacteria; phylum Acidobacteriota; class Blastocatellia; order RBC074; family RBC074; genus JAJVID01. Next base: position 8,593 of record DATEMG010000091.1, on the reverse strand, counting down.
CGCGTCCTTCTGGTTGTTGCGAAGCGGGAAGATCACTCCGATCAACTGCGACTTCTCCAGGAGAACCGCGCCGCCTTCCGTCGAGATCGCTCCGTTGAGAACAACGTCGAAAGAGTAAGTGGCGTTGCTGCCGTTGAGCTTGGCCGCGTTCGACGGCGTCATTGCGGCGACTATCAAATCGCGCATGCCTTTAGCCGCGAACGCCTCCGCGTTGTTCACGTAAACGTCGTAGGCGTGCGCGTTTCCGGCGCGCAGCCGCGGCAACCGGTCCTGCATGTTGAGATAGTAGTTGTGGTGGAGCGTGACCTGATGGTTGGCGTTCGCCGGATCGAGCTCGTTGGCGCCGACCAGGTGCCCCTTCTTCTGCGAGCGGGATATGGCGATGATGTCCTCGACGCTGAAGCCGTTGCTCCGGAGGAAGTCGTACATGGGGTTAGCCGACCGATTCTGCTCAAGCGCTTCGATCTGCCGGCGCACGAAACTGCCCGGGCCGCCGTCGTCGCCGAGGAACGAGCACCAGGAGATGGTGACGTTCCTAGTCCCTCCCTTGATGTCGATGACGCCGTCGTAGGCCTTGGTGAAGGTACAGTGGTCGATCCAGATGTTGTCGCTGGTCATGTCCACCGTGATAAAGTCCCAGCCTTGCTTATCATATTTGCCCTTCGAGGACTCATCCCATTCCCACAATTCGTCGAACTTCAGGTTGCGAATGATCACGTTGTTGGCGCGCTTCACGTTGAAGTTCGCATGCCGAATCGTCGCCCCGTTCGCGGAGAAGATCGTCAGGCCGTTCTTGTCCTGGATGTCGATGAGGCTGACGCCTGTGGTCAATAGCGCGGGATGCAGCAGCGGCGCGGAGGCGGACCGTAGCGCGCCGGTGCGAGCCGTCGCCGGGACCTCGTTAAAGCCCAGATCGAGGTCGTTCATGATTTCGATGACTTTTGTGTTCCGGTTCCCGAGCGCGGCCACCAGATCGTCGGCGGTGAAGACCTTGCGATAGTTCGGATCCGACTCCGGCGGCAGTCCGCCGCCCGTGGCGGCCCGCGCGAATCCGGCGAGATCGTAAAGCGCCGTCGGGAGCTCGTCGGACACGGTGAGCGTGGCCGTGCCGCTGGTAGCAGTCCCCACACTGTTGCTGACCGTTACGCTGTAGTCCCCGGAGTCGCTCTGCTGGACGTTTGCGAGGTTGAGCGTCGCGGCGGTCGCGCCGGCGATCGGGGACCCGTTCTTACGCCACTGGTAACTCAGCGGAGCCGTGCCCGTCGCAATGACGGTGAAGCCGGCTTGACCGCCGACGACCACGATCTGCGACGCCGGTTGTGACGTAATGCCGGGCGCCATTGGTCCGGTCTCGACGGTGAGCACGGCGGTCGCGCTGGTCGCGGAACCGGCGGCGTTGCTCACGACCACCCGGTAGGCGCCGGCGTCGGCGGCTTGAACATTGGTGAGCGTCAAGCTGGCAGCAGTTGCGCCCGCCATAGCCGCGCCATTCTTCAGCCACTGGTAGCTTAGTGGAGCCGCGCCATCAGCGCCCACGGTGAACGTCACGTTCGCGCTGGCGCTGACAGTTTGCGAAACAGGTTGCGTAGTGATCACCGGCGGATCGCCAGGACTGTCGCCCGAAAGCGAGACGTCCACCGCCTCGATGATGAAGTTGTAGTTCGCGCTGCTGGAGGCCTTGCTCAGATAGAAAGCGACTGTGTCGAACTGCATGAAGGAAGCCGCCGCCTGTACAGCGGAATACGTCATCACCACGCTGCCCGTGGTCGCGTTCCTCAGCGTGTAACTGACGCTGACGCCACTGCCCGTGTTCTGGAGAGTGAGCGTCCCGCGATATTCGGTGTTTGCGACCATCGCCTCCGTCGAGGGCGTTGGCGCCGCTCCGGTGAATTGCGTGAAGGGACTTGTGCTGTTCAGGAGCGAGGCGCTCACTCCCGTTCGGGCGTAGAGCCTGATCGGCGTGGTGAATACAGACCCGGTATAGGTCATAGCCGCATAGCCGCCATAATTGTTAAACACGTTGCTCGTCGGGTTGTTGCTTCCGAAGTCGCCGCTCACGCGGGCGTTGGTGTTGGGCGGGCCTGTCGCGGTGAAGCCCGTTCCGCTGATGGCGTCGGGGTTGGCCACGGAACGAAGTAGGCCTACAACGAAGGTGTTCGCGCCGGGCGCCGCCGCAGTGTCGAAGCCGGTGAATTGAACTGTGAAGTCGAGCGTGAGCGCCTGATTGACGCCGAGATTCACTGGCGTCGCGGACGCGCCGGTGAAATAGGCGCCCAGCGTGCGGCTCGAACTGACGATCTGGGTCGCCTGGCCGATGGTCGCAGTCAGGTTGCTGCTGCCCGAAGACGTGAACCACGCCGCCGAGTCGGGCAGGTTCTGCGTTGTCCGATCTCCATCTGCGAACCGCTCGCGCAGGAAGAAGACTGGCGCAACCGTGACCGTCAATGTGGCCGGATCGCTGGTGGCGACGCCTACGTTATTGCTGACCTCGACGCTGTAGCTGCCGGCCTCAGAAAGTTGGACGTTGGTCAGAGTCAGCGTGGCGCCGGTCGCTCCGGGAATGTCGGCGCCGTCCTTTTTCCATTGATAGCTGAGTGGCGCGGTTCCGCTCGCCACTACGCTGAAGGTTACATCCGAACCGGCCGGTACTGTCTGTGATGCAGGTTGTGTCGTGATGCTCGGCGGCGTGAGCGCCTCCGTGAAGATCGCGGTAACGCTCTTCGGGCTGTTCATCACGATGGTGGCCGGGTTGGCGGCGCCGGTCAGATCGCCGCTCCAATTGGAGAATTGCCAACCTGGGGCGGGAACGGCGGTGAGTTGAACGATTGTTCCGGCTTGATATGTTGGGCCGGAAGGAATGCTCTGAATCGTCCCTTGCCCCTGCGTGGACAGCGACAGAGTTAATCCCGCGTTCGCGAGCAGAGAGGTCAGCGGCAGATAGCCCCGCAACAGCGCGCGATCAGTGTCATCCGCCGGAGTGATGGTCCCGATCTGGTTCGGATTGTTTCTGACGAAGTCCACGGGCGATAGCGTGTACGGGTAGGGCAGACTCGTGAGGTCTGTCCAGGTGAAGCTCGCGGGCTGATTCCAGACGAGCGCGTTCGGATCGACCGGGTTCAGACGCGCCGGATCGAAGGGCGTTAGCGCGCCGTTAAAAGTCCACTGGCTGCCGCGCTGCGTGATCCGCCCGCCGCCGGAGAACGCAAGCGGCGTCCGCACTTCCAGGAATTCGCTGTTCTCAACCAGCGCGGCGGCGTTGATCGTGGAGTTGACCGCAGTCTGTGTGCCGGGGAAAGGCGCTGAGAGCGTGTCATCAACAAGGATGTTATAGACGTGCGCGTTGCCGAAGCGCATGCGCGGCGTGCGCTGGCGGACGAGCGTGAATGCGTTGTGATGGTAAGTCACGTTGAGCCTGCCCGCGTCTGTAGCGCCGGCGTTGTCGTCATTGCCAACGAGGCTGGTCTTATCCTGCGGAATCTCATGGGTGATGATCTGCTGGACGGACTGGCCCGCGTTGCGCAGACTCGCGTAATAACTGATGCGCGGGTCTGCTGGATTGGCCTGGAAGAGGCTTTCGAGGTGATTGATCTGATTAGCGGCCTCGTCGCCGAGATCGCCGGTGAAGCGGCAATGGGAGAGGGTAACGAGGTCGGAGCCGCGCACAATGTCAACCTGACCGTCATAAACCTTCGCAAAATCGCAGTGATCGATCCAGACGTTGCGGGCGCCGTTCGTGAGCGCAATGAAGTCCCAGCCCTGAAGATCGTAGGCGCCCTGCGTGGCGTCGTCCCATTCCCAAAGACCGCGGAACTTCAGATTGCGAATGATGATGTTTTGCGAGCCGTCGATGTTCAGAGTCCCATGCCTCAATGTCGCGCCGCGATCCGAAAAAAGAGTCTTGTTCGAAGCGACGCGGATCACGCCGAGATTCGACGCGATAAGCTCCGGGTTGATGAGCGGTCGGCGGCCCTGGTTGTTAAGCGCTCCCAGATCGACGTCGGCGCGCAGTTCGATGATCAGCGGGCCGGGGCTTTGCAGATAGCTTTGAAGCGTCTGCGCCGGATTCGGCGTTGTGGAATCTATGATCTTGTAGCGCGCCGTGTCCGAAGGATCGGCAAGCCCGCCGCCGGTCACGCCCTGTCCCCCCATTCCTCCCATGGACGCGAAGCCTTCCAGCGCGAACGTAGCCAGCGGAGGCAACCCGGTCGCCTGGCTGGTCACGGCGAGAATGGCCGGCGCGCTGAGCGCCGCCTCAGCGCCGCTCGCGACCAGCGCGGTGTACACAGCCGTATCCGTAGGTTGAACATTTGGCAGAGTGAGCGTCGAATCGGTTGCGCCCGCGACGTCGACGCCGTTCTTTCGCCATTGATAAGTAAACGCGCCGGACCCGTTGGCTACCACGGTGAATGTGGCCGTTTCGCCGATGTTCACGACCTGGCTCTGCGGTTGTTGGGCGATCAGGTTTCCTCGCGCGAACACGGTCAGGGTCGCGGGATCGCTCGTGACAGACCCGGAAACGTTCGTGACCGTAACTGAATAAGAGCCTGCGGAGTTGAGCTGGACATTTGTCAGTGTGAGCGTCGCGGCGGTGGCCCCGGCGATTGGCGCGCCGTCCTTGAACCATTGATAGGACGGCGGCGGCACGCCTTGAGCTGTGACGCTGAAGCTCACAGAGTCGCCGGCGAAAGCCGTACGGCTGACGGGCTGCGTCACGATCGTCACCGGTGAGACTATAGGGGTCGCGCGAACCGTCAGCGGAACCGGCGCGCTCACCGCTGAGCCGATCGCGTTGCTGATCGTGACGCTGTAGAAACCGGCGTCGGATAACTGCAAGGCCGTTCGAGTTAAAGTAGGGCTGGTAGCTCCTGGAATCGGCATGCCGTCCTTCATCCACTGATAAGCGAGCGGCGCAGCGCCGGTCGCGGCGACCGTGAACGTCGCGGCATCGCCGATCACCGCAGTCTGAAGCTGAGGCTGCTGTGCGATCGCCGGCGATCCGGCTTCCGCCACGACTGTCAGGGTCGCTGTTCCGCTTAGGCCTGAACCGGCCGAATTGCTGACGGTGACGGCGTAATTGCCGGCGGCGCCCGCCTGAACCGCAGGCAAGAGAAGCGCAGGGCCTGTCGCGCCCGTAATCGCCACGCCGTCTTTGAACCATTGGTATGCGGGCGCAGGAGCGCCGGACGCGCCAACGGCGAAGATCACATCCTGGCCCGCGCTTGCGGTCTGGCTCAGGGGATGGCTACGGATGAATGGCGGCGTCTGCGGCGCCCAACCGCCGAGAACAAAGTTCGTGTCGCTCAACTGCGCGGCCTCCGCGTCGCTGATTTGGCGTGAGGACGCGATTCGTTGGCTTACATCGAGAGGCGCTCCGCTCAGGTCTGTGCTGCGGTACTCCCAGAACCGAACTGTGTTCGAGCTGGTCGCGTTGTTTAGCAGCCATCCGGCGGGCGACACTTGCGGCCCCATCGCGGAATTGATGTAAACGACCTGGCTGTTGGGGAAGACGTTTGGATCGATGCGCGCAAGAAATGTCCCGGTCACGCCGGCCGCGCCGCTAAGGCGAGAGTTGACGTAGACGAATCCCGGTTGATTCTGCGGCGTGCGCGCCTGCACGTAGAAGCCGCCAGTCCTGACGTTCTTCAGTTCGCAGTTCAGGAAATAAGCTGCGGCGTTTCCCCACATGAAATCCACATCGCCTTCGATGTAACAGTTTTCAACATAGGCCGATCCGTTGAGTTGCAGCGTGTCCTGGAAGCTGATGAGATCGCAGTTCCGGATTTGCGAGCGGGCGGCGTTGGTTCGAATAGCCTCGGCTTGCGATCCGCCCTGCGGCGTCAAGTTGCGAACAGTCAGGTTCTCGACAGTCCAATCCCCCGCGTCAACCCAGACAACGCTGCGCGAATTCGGGTTGAAGTTCGCGTTGTTGGCGTAAGCGATCACAGTCTCCTTCCGGTCTTCGCCTCGCAGTGTGATCAGCGGTTTGGAGCCGTTGATGCGGATAAGCTCCTGATACAAACCTTTGCGAACGAAGATAATCCTGCGCGTGGCGTTGGCCGCCGGCGTGAAATCTATCGCGCCCTGAACGGTGGCAAAATCGCCCGCGCCGTCGGCGGCGACCACAATCGTCGTCGCGCCGGCGTCCGGCGCGGCTGGTTTTGTTGTGAACCGCCATGCGGTATCGCCGGCGATTCCTGCAAAGACGCCGTTCGCCGTCCTGAAGACGCCGGCGCCAATGGTAACGAAGTAGGCCTTGTTGTATTCGAGCGCGACATGCGGCGTGATGAGAGCGGTATTGCCGCTCACGATCACGGGAAGATAGTTGTACAAGGTTCCGCCGATCATCTTCATCTGAGCGGAGGCGGCCAGATCAATCGTGTCAATGACCGCGCCGGTCGCGGCGTCGTGAATCTGGATAAGCCCGGATGCGCCCGGCGCCGGCGCAACGCCGAAGGTGATCTTGAGCGGCGCGTCCACCGGCAATCCCGTCGCGCCGTTCGCGGGGAACAAGGCGGTCACAGTGAGCGCGGGGTCGACAACCGTGAGCGTCGCGGCGGGGCTGGTCACGGAGCCTGCGGCATTGCTCACGACTACAGAGTATGCGGCGGCGTCCGAGGCCTGGACGTTGTTGAGTGTGAGAGTGTCCGTGGTCGCGGACGGAATGTCCGCGCCGTTCTTGCGCCATTGGTAGGTCAATGGCGGCGTGCCGCTCGCGACCACTGTGAAAGTGGCGGTCCCTCCGGCGTTCACGGTCTGTGGCGACGGCGGCGTGACGATCGACGGCGGCGTGATAACCGTGAGCGTGGCCGGATCGCTCGTGGCGCCGCCTGCGGCGTTCGTGACGGTCACTGTATAACTTCCGGCGTCGTCGGCGCTCGCGCTGGCGATCGTATATGTTGCGTCGGTCGCGCCCGGAATCGCAGCCCCATCCTTACGCCATTGAAAACTGAGCGGCGAGCTGCCCTCGGCGATCACTGTGAACTGCGCCTGCGCGCCCGCGACCACGGTTAACGACATCGGCTGTGTGACGATGGTTGGCGGCACGGGCGTGGCGCTGACTATCAGGGTCGCCGGATCGCTCGCCACGGAGCCTGCGCCGTTGCTTACGACCACCGTGTACACGCCCGCGTCGCTGAATTGGAGGCTGGCGATGCTGAACGACGGCGCGGTAGCGCCCGCGATGTCGGCGCCGTTCTTTCTCCACTGGTAAGTGAGCGGCGCGCTTCCACCGGCCGCGACCGTGAAGCTTACAGGCTCTCCGACCAGGATCGTTCGCGATCGAGGCTGCATTGTGATGACCGGCGGAGCGAGATTGACCACTACCGTGGCCACGTCGCTTGCGACAACGCCGGCGGGATTCGTCGCGGTGAAGACGTATGAGCCGGAATCCGAAACCCGAACATTGTTGAGCGTGAGAGTCGGGCTTGTGGCGCCTGCTATCGGAACTCCGTCCTTGCTCCATTGGAAGCTCAGCGGGGCGCTGCCCGTGGCCGCCGCCGTCAGGACAATGTTGTCGCCTTCAATAGTGGTTCTGCCCACCGGTTGTGTAGCGATCGTCGGCGGGGTCAATCCGATAGTCACGAATAGATTCTTGAACGCGACCGAGGCGGCGAAGTTGGAGCTTCCGACTCGCCAGCCGAAGTAGTCGAAAGTCGTCTCCGGGGCCGCGCTGGTTTCGGTTGTCGAGAAGTTATAAGTATCGCCAATCGCGCCGCCACTGATCGAAGCGGAGAGGCGCGTCTGCGTGGCGGAGAGTCGGGTGATGGAATAGGTCAGCGTGTAATCGGTGTTGTCGGCGAAAGCCCTGGCCGGGCCGCCTCCGGCCCCGATAGTCGTGAAATCGGCGCCCGTGTTGAAGATGTTGTTGGTGGTGATCGTCGTGCGCCGGTTGAGCGTGAAGGCCGACCCGGAGGTCGCGCCGACGGTCGAGATCGATGTGAACAGGCCATAACCTGTGTCGCCAATGTAGACGGCGTTCGACGTGCCGCCGTTATCAGCCGGCCGCGAGCCTTTGGAGTCGAGGATTCCGAATCTGAGTCCTGGCGACGGGGCGCCTATCGCAGCCGGGTTGAGGCCCGTGAAGGAGAATGTGGCGCTGAGGTTCAGCGTATCGCCCACGCCCAGAGTGACCGGCGAACCGGCGATCGTGAAATAGCCGGAGATCATGTCGGCGCTCGTGGTGTTCCATGTGAACCGGGCCGATCCCGGCGCGACTGTCGCGACCGTGCTGCTTTGGGCCTTGAGCCATGTGGCGGAGTTTGGCGGCGCGAGCGTGAGGCGCTCACCGTCCGCGAAACTGTCGTTCATAATTACCAAACCCGCAGCCGAAGTTATGCTGAGCGTCGCCGGCGCGCTCTCGACGCTTCCGCCGGGGTTGCTCACGGCGCCTACATAGATTCCGGCGTCAGTAAATTGCACGTTCGAGAGCGAGAGCGTGTCCGTGGTCGCCCCCGCGATTTCGACGCCGTTCTTCTTCCATTGATATGTCAGCGGAGGCGCGCCGCTGGCCGCAACCATAAAAGTCACGTTCGATCCGGTGGTAACCGTCTGCGAGACCGGTTGAGCGGCGATGATGGGCGGGAGCGGCGTGAAA
>DATEMG010000090.1:0-10269 GCA_035275805.1 Blastocatellia bacterium | reverse complement strand
CATTATGATCGGCGTGCGCCTCGTCTCTTCTTCCGTGCGAAAGCGGCGGCACAGCTCGAACCCGCTCATCCCGGGCAGGTTCAAGTCGAGGACGATCAGATCGGGCGTCGAACTGTGTAATTCGCCCGTCCTCCCAATCTGGCCAATCTGGCCAATCTGGCCAATCTGGCCCGTCTGGCCCATCTGGCCCGTCTGTTTGGATTGTCCCTTGCCGAGCGCAATGTTCAACCCCGCTTCGCCGGTAAGCGCGACCTGGGCGACGAACGAGCCGTCGCGTTCGAGGTTGTAGCGAATGCTCTCGGCGATGTCGGGATCGTCTTCGATGATGAGTATAAACGGTTTCATATTCGATTGCTGATTACAGATTGCGAATCGCGGATTCGAAACGGCGTCTTCAATCAGCAATCGGAGAATCCGCAATCCGCAATCCGCAATTTATCGTGCTATCTGACTGTGTTTGATCACCAGAGCTTCGGCCATGTAAACGATCAGCTCGCAGATGTCGGTGACGTAATCTCCGATGCGCTCAAGGTGTTTGGCGACCAGCAACAGCCGGGCGGCGCGACCAGCCGCCGCCGCGTCGCGCGACATCCGGTCGAGCAGGTCGTGAAAGATGCGGTCGTAGAGCCGGTCGATGTCGTCGTCTCGCTCGATAACCGCCCGCGCGGCCTTGGCGTCCGAAGCTGCGAACGCGTCGAGCGACAGGCGCAGCATCTCGCAGGCCAGCCAGCTCATCTTCGGCAGGTCGAAATAGGGTTTGAGCTGCGGCTCGTCATTCAAATAGATCGCCGCGCGGGCGATGTTGCAGGCGTGATCGGCGATGCGTTCCAGGATAGGCGTGATCTTGATCGCCGTGACGACCAGCCGCAGGTCGCTCGCCTCCGACGAATGGATGGAAAGCAATTGGACGCAGAGCCTATCGGCCTCCAACTCCAGCGCGTCGACGCGGTCGTCGTCTCTCAGCACCTGCTCCGCCAGGTCCGTGTCGCGCTCTATCAACGCCCGCGTGGCATGGTCAATGGCGTTCTCGACTTCGCCGCCCATCAACAGCACATGATCGCGCAGTTCATTTAATGCCGATTCCGGCAAATTCCGCATATTCTCACCTGGAAATAAATGTCGCCCATCCTCCGCTGTCAGAGATTGCGGCGGCCCGCCCACATGGTTATTGCTAATGTAGAAATTTGCCATTCGATTCACCTAAAAACAAGCGCATGGGGGAAGGGCGCGCGTCAAAATATCGTGTCTTGTGAAAACGGATTTTAGGAATGATAGGTTAAGTCTGAGTTAAATCCAGGTAAAGGCTCGGTTATTTTTAGGCATCTGATGAACAGCCCCGCGCGGTACTGAAAAGAAAGGGGCGCTTCCGTTCAGATGAGCGGAAGCGCCAGTGAGACACAGGACTAGGCTTAAGAATGTTCAAGTTATAAACCCTCGACCTTAACCTTGCGTTAGCCGTCGTTAAATTCCGCGTAAAGAAATGGGAATGGGGAGTGGGGAGTGGGGAGTAGGGAATGGGGAATAGAAGTCAAAGCGCGCTTTCACAAACGGACTTTCCGTTCCCCGCTCCCCACTCCCCGTTCCCTACTCCCCATTCTTCGCCCCCCATCGCCTTACGCCATTCTTCGAGCGACATTTTCTCACCCGCTTCGGCGCATAGCTCACTGCAATAGACTTTCCAATCTTTGCCGACGACCTCTTCGCCCTCTGCGATCTCCTCTGCGCAAAAAGCGCATTCGTTCTCGATTCGTTTTGCCATTTCACTCCCTCCCTTGGGACACCGTTACAGTACGGCGTGTAAGCAAGCAGCCGACAGGTAAGAAGGCCGCTTGCTTACGCGCGCGGTACTGTCCCAACCCAGTTCATTTTATCATTCATTTTCGCCTGGCGGCGTGGCGTCTCGGAGCGGCTCGGTCTGGCCTGATGATGAGGGCGAGAAGAACGAGAAGAGCATCGCTCCGACTATGTAATCCTCCGCCGTGGCGGGTTCATTCCCGGTCTGTTCTCCCGAATGTGGACATGCGTCGGCTCTGGCGAATTCGATCGGGACTTCCGCGCGCGCTGCCGAGATGGCGTCGGCGTTCGCGAAGCTTCTAAAAATTCTTTCGCGCGCCAGCCGAGCCAAATCTTTCGCCCGCTGCGCGCGCGCCGGTTTGATTGATTGGTCGATCATCAATGAGACCTCCGCTGATTCGATATTCAATAAATCCCAAAAGTGGCGCGCGAAGTTCATCTCGCCGTACCAGCAGACGGTGTCGAGCGCCTCTCTGTCCGCAGGCCTTCCGTTCACGCTTTGAAATTTGATAGCCAGCGGCAGCACGGGCGCCTGCGAGCGGACGGCCGAGGCGAAGAAGAGCCCGTTGAACGGCAGCACGGTCGAGCCGTCGCCGGTTGTCGCTTCGGGGAAGACCTGAACGTTGACGCCGTCGCGCAGCGCGCGGCTCACTCGGTAAGCGCACTTGACGCCGCTGCGCGCGTCTTCCCGGTCGACAAAGATCGTTCCGCCGAGCTTTGAGAGCCAACCGAACAGCGGCCAGCGGCCCACCTCGACCTTTGCGACGAAAAGCGTCGGGAAGACCGATGCGATAATTATGACGTCCAGATAGCTTTGGTGATTGCTGACTAGCAGGCGTCTGGTTGATTGAAGATCGCCGGATGGCATGTGGAGGTTGATCTTCAAGCCGAGAATCCTCAAACAGGCCCTCGCCCAAAGCCTGACGCCCCCGGCCACGAGCCGCATCCGCGCCGGTCGGGAAAAGCCGAGCAGGACGGGCTGCGCGGCGGCTGCGGAGACCATAAAGAACAGGCAGAGGGCGAGAAACCCGGCCAGCCTCGCGACGCGCCTCATCAATTGACCCGCGCCTCCGCCCCGGCGGCGTAATGTTGTTTGTAGCGCCCCGCCATCTTCTCCATCTCCAGAATCGCCAGGACGTCCGCCGTGCCGAACTCCGCGTCGTAAGCCGGCGCGCCGCAGATCATCGCGCCGGCCCGCAGATAGCCCTTCAGGATCGGCGAGAGTTTGCGCAGCGCCGCGCGCGACGAGGCGTCCTCCACGGCGTCCTCGCTGATATCCATCCGGCAGGATTCTACGGGGGAGACTCTGTACTTCTCCGGCGCGAAGTGGTTCGCGCGCAGGTAAGAGTAGACCGGCTGGACCTCGCTCGCCTCCGAGACGTGCAGGCTGGCGCATCCAAACAGATGGCTGAGATCGCGTTCGACCGCGTATTTCGTGATCGCGCTCCATAGAAGGTTGAGCGTCGCGAATGAGCGATGCGTGGCGGCGATGCAGGAGCGTCCGAGTTCGAGCAATTCGCCGCGCAGCCGCTTCAAATTGCTCAGTTCGAATTCGTTCTCGGAGTAAAAGCCAATGTGCCTTACGGCCTGGCTGCTGCGAAGCAAACGATAGGTCCCGACAACTTCGCCGCTCGTCGTGTCCTTGACGATCAGGTGGTCGCAGTAAGCGTCGTAAGCGTCCGTGTCATAGCCGCGGTCGTAGGACGAGACCAGCCCTTCCTGAAGCTCGAGGTTGAAGACTTCGAACCGTAGCCGCATTGCTGCGTCAATCTCGGTCAAGTTCGATGCGAGCTTGACTTCGAGGTTCCCGGCGCGAATCGACAGTGCGCTCTGTTTTTGAATTATAGTGATCATAAACTTCACGGGTGAACTTGTCCGATCAGTGCTTTTACAGCTTCGCGCAAAAAGATACACGGCGCGTCTTCAGTCGGAGTTAGGTATGTGTTAGCGACGCGTTATGATTGTGTTGTAAAAGGGTCAAATGCCGCGCGCCTGTGCTATCTTTAACTGAGCGGCTTAGAAAATAACCGGCTGTGAGTGGCGAAGGCGCGCCCTCGCGGCGCAAGTCCATTGGGCGTTGACTTTTGAAAATCGGTTATTTAAAAGCAGGAAAGAAAACTTTTTCTCCATGAGATAAATTCCCAAGTCACGTGACTGCGTTTTTGAGCCGGAACATCGCAAAATCGAGAGTCGTAATAACAGACGAATCTGAACAGTCACTTAGCTTAGGGCGAGACACAGGAGGTCATTGTGGGCGCAGAGTACATGGGCGCCATGGGAGGCGCCAGCTTCGACCACGACGTAACACGCGTTATGGCGGGCGACGCCGAAATCTTGCGAGCGAAATTGGCTGACGCGCTGGAGCGGATGGGATATCGCGTGCTCAATGAAAATCCGATCCAGGCCCGTCATGACGCGAGCAGTATGGCGAGAACCGGTTGTTCACAGGATATCCTCGATTACCACAGATCACTCGGCATCGGCTTAAAATCGGCGGGCGCAAACTCGACGCGCGTCACTTTCGCTTACACTGTCAATGGCGTCACTTCGGGATTTATCACAAAAGGTGATCGCAACACGTTGACGCGAGAGGCCGAGTCGATCGTCGCATTGGCGCAGTCGCGGGCCGCTCTATCATATTGCCTGGCCTGCGGCGCGGGCGGAGTGGGCGCCACGCGTTTTTGCCGTCAATGCGGCGCTCCTGTGGCGTCAGCCGATCCGCCGGAACTCGACCTGCTGCGCCTCACCGCCGACGCCAACGCGAGTTTCAAAAACATCATGACCGGCGCCATCTTCGCTCTGATCGGGGTGCTGGCGCCCGCGCTGATTTTTCTGAGAATCATGCTGTTCCCCATCCATTCGGAAGCAAAACTGGTGCAGCTGATGGCCGTGTTGTTGGGTGTTTTCGGCGGCGGCGGGCTGGCGTTTCTTATCGCGGGGTTATGGCGGCTGGGCAGGGCGATCAAATACAGGCCAGAACGGGAAGAACTCCCCGCGCCGTCCCGCCGCAGCTCTGTCGAAGGCGTAAACGCTCCAAACGCCGCGGCGCTGCCGCCTCAATCAATTCAACACCCGGCTCAACCCTCGGTCACCGAAGCCACCACGGGGCTGTTGCCGCAGGAAGTCAAGCGGACGAATGAACTGAACTGAAAATCAGTTTTTCGCCGGCAATCGAAACTCATCCTTATAAGCCTTGGGCATTTCTCGCGCCCCTCGTATAATCCTCCCGGTCATTTCAGATCACTTTACCGGTCGGCCCCGCTCATCAACTCGGCTTTTATTCGAGGCTCCTTATGCCTGCCAATACCGCTTTTCGTTTCCTCCTCGTCGCCGTAATGCTTTGGCTTTCGGCGGGTCTGATCGTCGCCGCCCAGAATGGAGGCGAACCGCTCGAACCTGGTAAGACAGTCGAGCGCGATCTTGCCGGCGGCGAGTCCCATACTTACCTTATCTCGCTCGCTTCAGGGCAGTTTCTGCATGCGGTCATTGCGCAGCGTCAAACGGATTTGATGGCGACGCTCTTCGGGCCGGACGGCCGGCAGGTCGGACAATTCGACGGCCTGTGGCACGGGCCCGAGCCTGTCTGTTATGTCGCCGAGGCGTCGGGGGGCTATCGACTCGAGATTCGGCCTCTGAATCAGACCGCCACTCGCGGGGCCTATCAGTTGAAGGTTGAAGAACTCCGCGCCCCGACGCCGCAGGACCAGGCGCGAGTCGTCGCGATTAAGGTTTCGACCGAAGGGAAGCGCTTGATTGAACAGGGGGGAGCGCAAGCGTACAAACTGGCGAAAGAAAGAAACGAAGAGGCGCTGCCTCAGTGGCGCGAGATCGGGGACCGGTTCGCGGAGGGGCAGACGCTCGACAACATCGGGTTTCTGCTCTGGCGATTGGGCGCGCCGGCGAAAGCGATCGAGTATTACAATCAGGCTCTGTCGATCAGGCAGGAGATCAAAGACCAGGAGGGAGAGGGCGAAACTCTTAATAATATCGCAGCCTCATATTCGGCGCTTGGCAAGAAAGAACAGGCGCTCGAATACTACAACCGCGCCCTTCCATTTAGACGGGCCGGAGCCGACCGCGCCGCGGAGGCGGCGACGCTGGGCAATATCGGCCTGATCTATTCTTCTCTCGGCGACATGCAAAGGGCTAAAGAATACTACTTTCAATCGTTACGCTTATGGCGCGCCGCCGGGCGCCGTGACGGGGAAACCAACGCTCTTATAGGCCTGGGCCAAATTCATGGGTATACTGGCGAGAATCAGCAGGCGCTCGATTACCTTAATCAAGGCTTGAGAATCAGCCGCGGAATCAATGACCGCCGTGGCGAAGCGTTCGCGCTACTCAATATCGGCAAAATTCAAATCGACCTGGGCGAGCGCGAGAAAGCGCTTGATGTTTTCGCCCATGCGCTCGATCTATTTCGAGCCGTAGCCGAACGCATGGGGGAAGCCAATACGCTATTAAATATGGGCGCGCTCGAAGCGTCATTGGGCGACAAACCGAAAGCGCACGACTTTTACGACCAGTCTTTATCCATCTGGCGCGCCATGGGCGACAGCTACGGCGAAGCTTACTCACTTCTCGGCCTTGGCAAATTACATGGCGAATCGGATGAAAATCAAAAAGCGCTCGACCATTACAACCAGGCGCTCGCGCTCTTCCGGAAGGTCAAACACCCCCGAGGGGAAGCCCTCGCGCTCAACGGCCTGGGGGTGCTTTACGCCTCCTCGAAGGAGGGTCGAAAGGCGCTCCGCTGTTATCATGAAGCCCTGCCCCTCTTGCGGGACCTTGGTGACCGGAGCAGCGAAGCGGCGACACTGGCCAACCTCGCGCGCGTCGAGCGTGACACGGGCGATCTAGACGAATCGCGGCGCCATCTCGAAGCCGCGCTTGCCATCACGGAGACGCTGCGCATAAAGATCGCCAGCCAGCAACTTCGCGCTTCCTATTTCGGGGCCACGCAGCTGTATCACGAGCTTTATATCGATTTGTTGATGCGCCTTCACCGCCTCCGACCGTCAGAAGGGCATGATGTTTCCGCGCTCGGGGCGAGCGAACGGGCGCGGGCGCGTGGCTTGCTGGAGATGCTGGCCGAAGCCCGCGCTGATATAAGCGAGGGCATAGACGCCGCGCTGCTCGAACGTGAACGCTCGCTGCAAAAACGGATCAACGCCGGCGCCGAATACCAATACCGGCTGCTCAATGGCAGGCACACGCGAGAGCAAATAGTGGCGGCGAAACGGGACCTCGATTCGCTCCTCGATGAGTCGCAGGAGGTGGAAGCCGAGATCCGCAAAACCAGCCCGCACTACGCCGAACTGAAGTACCCGCAGCCGCTCGGACTGCCGGACATTCAGCGAATGCTGGACTCCGAGACCTTGTTGCTCGAATACTCGCTTGGCGAAGAGCGCAGCTATCTCTGGGCAGTGACGCCGACCGGGGTCGAAAGCTTCGAGTTACCAAAAAGGGCCGAGATCGAAGCGCTGGCGCGCCAGGCTTACGAATGGCTGGCGGCGGGGGAAACGGGCGCTCAGTTGCGGGCGCGCCTGGCCCGGCCCGTCGCGAAAACTCAGGAATGGGCGACCGATTTGAGCCGGATTCTGCTCGGCCCGGTCGCGTCACAGCTTGGCGGGAAGCGGCTGGTGATTGTCGCTGATGGCGCGCTGCAATACGTGCCGTTCGCCGCGTTGCCCGAACCTGCGACTGGGCGACTGGGCGAACTGGCGAAGGGGAGGCGAAGCGATCGGGGCATAGATCGAATGAGCAAGCCTCGCCCCGTCGCCCCGTCGCCCCGTCGCCCCGTCGCGTTCACTCCGTTGATCGACAATCATGAAATCGTGAGTCTGCCATCAGCGTCGAGTTTGGCTGCGCTGCGGCGCGAGATTGCCGGCCGCGCTCCGGCGCCGCTGACCGTGGCGGTGATCGCCGATCCGGTGTTTGAAGAGGGCGACGAGCGAATCAAAAAGAACGGCGTGAATGTCGCGACGCCTAATAACAATGAGGCCGAACGACCGGTCGCAGGGCAGGAAATCTTCAGATCAGCTCTTGAAGTCGGCGCAGCCGACGCGCAGCAGCCACTCCAACGGTTGATGTTCAGCCGGCGCGAAGCTAATGAGATTACGGCGCTCACCCGCCCCGGGACCAGCTTCATAGCGCTCGATTTCGCGGCCAACCGCGCGACGGCGCTCGGTCCTAATCTCAGCCGGTATCGGATCGTCCATTTCGCCACCCACGGCCTGCTCAACAGCCAACACCCGGAATTGTCAGGCGTCGCGCTCTCGCTGGTTGACGAGGAAGGGCGCCCGCAAGACGGCTTCCTGCGCCTGAACGACATTTACAACCTGAAGTTCGGGGCCGATCTGGTCGTGCTCAGCGCCTGTAAGACCGGATTAGGTAAAGAGATCAAGGGCGAGGGATTGGTAGGACTGACTCGCGGCTTCTTCTATGCGGGCGCGCCGCGCGTAGTCGCCAGCCTATGGAAAGTAGATGACCGGGCGACCGCTGAACTGATGAAGCTGTTCTATCGACGCATGCTCCGTGACGGTTTGAGCCCGGCGGCCGCGCTCCGCAGCGCGCAGATCGATATGTGGAAACAGCCGCGGTGGGCGGCTCCGTATTACTGGGCGGGATTTACGCTTCAGGGCGAGTGGAAATAAAAAATGGGGGTTGACGCATCCCCACGTAGCGTCACCCCCAGCGAACGGGAGACGAATCCCCTCGCCTCCCGCTTACTGATGGGACAACGACTGAGGGAGGCCATAACCCACGGAGTGCCTCCGCGTAATCCGGACACCTTCCTATCACGATCCTACGCGCTCCGCGAAATTGATGGTTTACCGTTTTCCCATCAGAAGCCATGCTCTTCACTCTAAAAGCATGCTCTTCACTCTGATTATGAGTATTGGCAGAAAATGTTACACGTTTTTCTTCTTGTGCTTTTACGAAATATTTTTTTTCACCCTGAAGTGATATTGAGCGGAGGAGGCGGGATTATTAAGACCGGAGGCGCATTCGAGCCTAATCACATAACCGGCGTTCTTCAAGGCTCGGGCAGGGACGCGAATTCGCGCCACTTTCAGGGTTGAATGATCGAGCTGCGCTCGCAACCTCTCCCATCGCTGAAGTTTCTCGCCTGACTCCGTTTGTAATACCGCCGAGTAGGCGCCGCAGTCGTCGGTCGGTGGTTCGAGTTCCAGTTGGAGGGCCTCCGTACGAGGGGAAATCTCCAATGTAGGATTGCTTTCTTCTCCTCTGGTTCCTGCCGCCAACAACAGAAATGTGGCCGTTTTATGCTGGTCGGGCTGCGATGTGGCGCCTTTTTTGCGGTCTGCCGTCCTTTCACCTACGCTGCGTTCGGATCCGGGTGGACGGCGCGAATCAATCGTCGGTTGCGCAACACCTCCCGGCCCCTTTTGTTCTTGGGTTTTGGCTTGCTGCGAACTCGCGGGATTCTGGCCCTCAGTGGCCATCAATCCGAGCCATGCGCCCAGAGCGCCAAGAGCGATCAGCGTGACGACGCCCGCGAACATGAGCCGAGGCGTCTTTAAAGAGGCGCCGGATAGCAACCACTGGCGCCATCCGCCCGTGACAGGATCATCGCCATTAGCCTGCGGAGGGACTCCCGCAGTAATTCTGGCCGAATAATCACGGAGCGCCATTTCATTCTCGAACATTGCGCGAAAGGCGGGCGATGTTCGCAACCTTTGCTCGAATCGTCGCGCTTCGCTTTCGGGTAGGGCGCCGCTCAATTGTTCCTCGGCCAGTTCGCCAAACGCCGCCCAGACTTCATCAACAGTCTGACCGTCAGCGAAGTACTGTATCTCGATTCGCTCTGCTTCTGATTCGGGCAGATCGCCCAGTATATATTTCCTGATTTTTGCAATCTCGCTAATTTCGTAAGACATAACCCCTCGTGCGCCGAAACCCAAAGAAAGACCTAGAACCAGGGGCGTGTAGTGGGCGCCGGCGCCGGAGTCCGGGTGTGGCGTCAGTGGAACTCTGGGAAGAGAAACCGACAAGCATATCCGGTCCGTGAAAAGGGCGGCAGTCCATATGATGTCGCCCTTTTCACGGACCGGATGCCCCAGACTTTATGCTACAGCCTGCGTCGCAGGCTGTAAGTCGAACATTTCAGAAAGGCTCCTGATCAGAAATGAATAAATCGCGGATTCGTTACACGGGTTTTTCCAAATCAATCAGGATTATGGCGCGCGGCGCGAACTCTGACATATAGTTACGCATTCGGCGAGTCTGCTCCGCAATCGCGCAACCCTTTGTCTGAGAGTATTGTTAGGCAGTCCCAGATGCGTGGCGAGTCTTTTGCGATTTCCGATCTTTTCGCCGCCGCTGAATTGATAATAGGAGATGATTAGATTGCGATCTTCGGGATCGAGTCGCCCCAGGCATTTTTCTAAGCACTCGTGCCTGAGATCGGTTTCGATTCGCTCGCTGGCGCTAAGGAGTAGGTCATAGGGG
>DATEMG010000089.1:0-3352 GCA_035275805.1 Blastocatellia bacterium | reverse complement strand
AGCGAGCGGTTGCGCCAATTGAGAAGTTCATATGCCGAGAAGAAGAGAAGTACCAAAACGCGAAATTCTGCCCGACCCTGTTTACAACAGCCCGCTCGTCGCCAAGTTCATCAACACGATGATGTGGGACGGCAAGAAAGCAGTCGCCGAGGGCATCATTTATAAGGCTCTTGACAAGATCAAGGATCGTTCCCAGGAAGACCCGTTGAAAGTCTTCAAGAAAGCGATCGATAACCTTCAACCGAAGGTAGAGGTCAAATCGAAGCGCGTTGGGGGCGCCAACTATCAGGTGCCGGTCGAAGTCAGCGCCAGCCGCCGGGTCGCCCTGGCGATGCGCTGGTTGGTGGCTTACGCGCGCGACCGCGGCGAGAAGACAATGGTCGATAAACTCGCCGCCGAGATTATGGACGCCGCGTCAAGCAAGGGGAATGCGGTCAAGAAGCGTGAGGACGTACATCGAATGGCCGAGGCCAATAAAGCGTTCGCGCACTATCGCTGGTAAGTGGGCGGTATGGCAGGACGTATGTACGGTACCGAGCGAAAAGCAGGCGGGGCCGCTATCGCTGGTAACCCACGGTAAAACGAAGACGTACACAAAGAAGGAGAAGAGGTATCGGTCGGCCCGCGAGGGGGCACTGTTCAGCCCCCATTCGAGTCGATGAAGAGGCTTTATGGCAAGACAGGCGCCACTCAGCAGATTCCGCAACATCGGGATCATGGCTCACATTGACGCCGGTAAGACGACGACTACCGAACGTGTGCTTTTCTACACTGGCATCTCTTACAAGATCGGCGAGGTGCATGAAGGCACAGCGACCATGGATTGGATGGTGCAGGAACAGGAGCGCGGCATCACTATCACCTCCGCCGCGACGACCTGTTTCTGGAAGCGGAACGGCGAGGAGTACAGGATCAACATCATTGACACGCCCGGGCACGTCGATTTCACCATCGAGGTCGAACGCAGCCTTCGTGTGCTCGACGGCGCAGTCGCCGTGTTCGACGCCGTGGCCGGCGTTCAGCCGCAATCTGAGACGGTCTGGCGTCAGGCCGACAAATATAACGTCCCCCGCATCGCCTTCATCAATAAGATGGATCGCCCCGGGGCCGACTTCGATCACGCGGTAGACACAATCCGCACACGGCTGGCGGCCAACCCTGTCTCCATCCAGATGCCTATCGGGGCAGAAGACCGGTTCAAGGGAGTGATCGACCTGATCGATATGAATTCGATCGTGTGGAAAGACGAGACCAAGGGCGCCGAATACGCGGTCGAAGGCATCCCGGCCGATTTGAAAGAGCAGGTCGAGGCCGCCCGCGAGAAGATGATCGAAGTCATCGCCGACGCGGACGACGAGATCGCGACGAAGTATCTGGAGGGCGCCGAGATCGGCGCAGCCGAGATTCGCGCCGCGCTCCGCCGCGGCTGCATCGCCATCAAACTGGTGCCGGTCGTTTGCGGCTCGGCTTTCAAGAATAAAGGCGTCCAGCCGCTGCTCGACGCGGTCATCGATTACCTGCCTTCGCCGATGGACATCGCGGCGGTCCAGGGAGTCGACATGAAAGGCAAAGATGTCGAGCGCAAGGCCGACGACAAGGAGCCGTTCTCGGCGCTCGTCTTCAAGATCATGGCCGACAAGCACGTCGGCCAGCTTTCGTTCGCGCGCATCTACTCCGGCTCGCTCAAAGCGGGCTCGTACGTGCTCAACTCGACCAGAGGCTCCAGGGAGCGCGTCGGGCGCATCATGAAGATGCACGCCAACAAGCGCGAGGACGTGGACGAGGCCTACGCTGGCGAGATAGTGGCGGTGGCGGGACTCAAACAGGGCACGACCGGCGACACGATCTGCGCCGAATCGCATCCGGTAATCTTAGAAGCGATGGAATTTCCGGCGCCGGTGATCTCGCTCGCCATCGAGCCGAAGACCCGTCCGGATCAGGAAAAGCTCGGCATCGCGCTCGGCCGTCTGGCCCAGGAAGATCCGTCGTTCCGAGTCACGACCGACCAGGAGACTAATCAGACGATTATTTCCGGAATGGGCGAACTGCATCTGGAAATCATCGTCGACCGCCTCAAGCGCGAGTACAGCGTCGAGGCCAACGTCGGCAAACCGCAGGTCGCCTACCGCGAAACGATACGCAAACCGGCCAAGGGCGAAGAGAAGTATGTCCGCCAGACCGGTGGCCGCGGCCAGTATGGCCACGTCGTACTGGAGATCGAGCCGAATGCGCCAGGGACCGGGTTCGAGTTCATCAACAAGATCGTCGGAGGAGTGATCCCCAGAGAATACATCCCGGCTGTCGAAAAAGGCGTGGTCGAAGCGATGGAGGGCGGCATCCTGGCCGGCTACGAAATGGTGGACGTCAAAGTCCGGCTGGTCTACGGCAGTTTCCATGAGGTCGACTCGTCAGAATTGGCGTTCAAGATCGCGGGCTCAATCGCTTTCAAGACCGCCGCCAGGGCGGCCAGTCCTGCGCTGCTCGAACCGGTGATGAAGGTCGAGGTCGTTACTCCCGAAGAGTATATGGGATCGGTCACCGGCGATATCAACTCGCGCCGCGGACGAATCGAGGGAATGCTCTCGCGCACCGGCACGCAGATCATCACCGCGATGGTTCCGCTCGCGGAAATGTTCGGTTATGAAACCGACCTTCGCTCGATGACGCAGGGCCGCGCCTCCTCCACGATGCACTTCCATCGCTACGAGGAAGCGCCGAAGAGCGTGAGCGAGGAGATCATTGCGAAAGTTCAAGGAGCATCAAAATAGATATGGCGCGTTCAGGTCGCAATGAACGATGCCCTGAAACAATGAGAAGCGCAGTTCGTAGTCCCGCCTCCAGGCGGAAGCGTTCGGTATCGCGGAATGGATCTGTGTCTGGCGACTCCGCCTAAAGGCGTTACTACAAAACGGTTTTCAGAGGAGATTTAAGGAGCGACATAAATATGGCGAAAGAGAAATTTGATCGCACCAAGCCGCACGTCAATGTTGGGACCATCGGCCACGTAGACCACGGCAAGACCACTTTGACCGCGGCCATCACCAAGGTGCTGGCCAAGAATAATCCGAAGATCCAGTTCCGCAGCTTCGACTCGATCGACAACGCCCCCGAAGAGAAGGCGCGCGGCATCACGATCGCCACCGCCCACGTCGAGTACGAGACCAAGAACCGACACTACGCGCACGTCGACTGCCCGGGCCACGCCGACTACGTCAAGAACATGATCACCGGCGCCGCCCAGATGGACGGCGCGATCCTGGTCGTGGCCGCCACCGACGGGCCGATGCCGCAGACCCGGGAGCACATCCTGCTGGCCCGCCAGGTCGGGGTGCCGGCCATGGTTGTCTTCCTC
>DATEMG010000088.1:0-2368 GCA_035275805.1 Blastocatellia bacterium | reverse complement strand
AATTTCCCGGGGAGCGGGATTTGTGGACGCCGCTCGCTCTGGACGTCAATCGGGCATTGAGGGGCGAGAGAGTGATGATCCTTTCGGTGATCGCGCGTCTCAAGCCGGGCGTGACGCTGGAAGCCGCCAGTTCGGACTTGTCCTTTTTCCTCGATCGTCTGAGACAGTCTCAGCCCAAATATTCAGAGGTGCAGGTAAGAGTGGCCAGACTGAGCGAACAGATGGTCCGCGACGTTCGCGAGGCTTTGCTGGCGTTGTCCGGGGCGGTTGCTTTTGTCCTGCTCATCGCCTGCGCCAATGTGGCGAACCTGCTACTGGCGCGCGCGGCGGTCAGGCAAAAGGAGATGGCGATCCGCGCGGCGGTCGGAGCCGGACGCTTCAGGCTCGTGCGGCAGTTGTTGACCGAGAGCCTATTGCTGTCATTCGCAGGCGGCGTTGCGGGGCTACTCGCGGCGACGTGGGGCGTCAAACTGCTTGTGAAAATGAACCCTGGTAACATCGCTCGCCTCGATGAAAGCGTCGTGGATGGTCGTGTACTCGCCTTCACATGCGCAGTTGCGGCGCTTGTGGGGCTGCTGGCAGGCATATTGCCGGCGTTGCAAGCGTCAAAGACCGACGTGAATGGAACTCTCAAGGCGCAGTCCGTATCAGGGACGATTGTGAGGAGTGGCCCTCGATCGTTGCCCGCTCTGATGATTGCCGAACTCGCGCTCACACTGGTTTTGACTGTAGGCGCGGGGCTGTTGATCAGGAGTTTTCTACAAATGGTAGCCGTCCCGAAAGGTTTCAATCCGGACGGCGTTTTAACTCTCGAGCTGGCGCCCAATTACAGCAAATATCCGTGGGACGGGCCGCAGCGCGACGCATATTTTCAAGATCTCCTTGCGCGCGTCCGGGCATTGCCGGGAATACAATCGGCAGGCCTGACCAGTTTTCTGCCGCTCGCAATGCCTGAATTGGCGGCGCCAATTCAGGTCGAAGGGCGTCCCCCAATTGAACTGGGAAAAGAGCCTATTGTCTTTATCAATCACGTGAGCCGGGACTACTTTCGGACGATGGGGATGCAAGTCCGCGCCGGCCGGCCGTTCAACGCGGAGGATGGCCCCAATGCGCAACTAGCGGCGATCATCAATGAAACGGTTGCCCGGCGCTACTTCGCAAATGAGAACCCGATCGGCCGCCGGTTTCTCCCTGTGGACTTGAAAGGTCCAATAACGATTGTGGGAGTCGTGGGCGACACACGCCAATTTGGGCTGGACCGCGAGGTCAATCTGGAAATTTTTCTTCCGGACGCGCAGAACCCGGGCAACAGTAACATGCTGGTCGCGCGAGTCGCCCCCGGACAAAACAACCACGCGGGGCTTTCAAGTTTGTCCGCCGCCATACGCGACCATGCGCGCGCGCTGGACTCCGGCGAACCGGTCTACCAGGTCGTCACGATGAATGAGCGTCTGTCGGATTCGTTCGCGCCGCGTCGTTTCCAGATGCTACTGTTCGGCGCGTTCGCCGCGCTGGCGCTCGCCATCGCCGCGGTGGGAATCTACGGAGTCGTCTCTTACGCCGTCAGTCGGCGGACGCATGAAATCGGTATACGGATGGCTTTGGGGGCTACGCCGCGAGATGCGTTGAAGATGGTGATCAGGCAGGGAATGCTCCTGGCTCTGATCGGTGTGGGCTTGGGGTTGGCGGGAGCGCTCGCCCTGACGCGCGTCATGAAGAGTCTGCTTTTCAACGTGAGCGCAAACGATCCGACAACTTTCGTAGGCGTCGCTTTTCTGCTGGTCGCCGTGGCGCTTATTGCCAGCTACCTACCGGCGCGGCGCGCCACGAAGGTCGATCCGCTGCAAGCGCTTCGCGAGGAGTGAGAGTGTATTGGCGTTGAAAGGAGTGTTTATGCGGGGGATTTGGCCCCGTTTGATCTTGATGGCTTTGTTGATTCCGGCTGGCTGGCGCGATGAATCGCTGGCGCAAACGACTGCTACCTCGCCGCCCCAGAAAGCCGATGAACAGGAGCAGCGCCTCCGGATCGTGACTAACGAAGTGCGTATACCGCTGCGGGCTTTCGATCCGATGGGCAGACGAGTGGCGGACTTAACCGCTAAAGAGGTTTTAGTAATCGAGGATGGCGTAGCTTGCCAGGTTACCAGCCTTAAACGCGAACCAGCCAATATCATGATCGTGCTCGATTTGAGCGCGCCCTTGGGGATATTCAAGAGTAATCTGGAGGTTGACATTCTCCCGCCGCCAAACGCTTCGCGTTATGGCGGGGGATTCCTACGCTGAGCGCCGTCGCTCATTTCTCGTAGGCGTGACTTTCCGGGCGCCCCACCCGGTAGTTTTTATCCATTTCAGCAGGTATTGACCTGCT
>DATEMG010000087.1:0-9338 GCA_035275805.1 Blastocatellia bacterium | reverse complement strand
GCGGTTCTCCCGCGCCGAAGCGGCCTCGGGCATGTTCCAGCCCGCCCAGGTTGTGATAGAGCGTGGCGATTTCAGAGTGTTCCGGTCCGAGCGACTGCTCCATCAGTGGCAACGCGCGCCGGTAAAGCCGCTCGGCCTCATCGAACCTGCCCATGTATTTGTAAAGCACGGCCAGGTTATTGCAGAGGGCCGCGACATCTTCACGTCCACAAAACAGTTCGGCCAGCGACAGCGCGCGGAGGTAAAGTGGTTCGGCTAAGTCGTACCGTCCCTGCGCGCGCCGTTCATCGGCCGCGCGACTAAGCTGACGAATCAGCCTTTGGAGCGCGGCCAGTGATTTACGCTGGCGGGTTGTCACAGGGCTTCCAGATATTGGCTGCTCTGTTTGCATGATTCTTAGGCGCCCGTCTGAAGTGGGCTCAGCGCTAGCGCAGTGGTGGCGGAATGGGAATTGACGGAGTCGGAGCTATGGTCTCTTCCAATTCCTCCACGTCCAACTCTACCTCGTCGCCGACGAGCGTCTCGTTGTGGTTCGCCGCGAGTATGGGGGCGATCACTTCCTCCATCTCCTCAACGCCCAACTCGACCTCGTCGATGACGATTGTCTCGTTGTGGTTCACCGCGAGTTTGGGGGCGATCACCTCCTCCATCTCCTCGGCGTTCAAATAGACCTCGTCGCCTTCGACTTTGAGGTCGATCTCGCCCGTAGCCGGATTTTCATCCGCATAATCCGTTATTGGCATAAAAAACTCCTTCTGTATGTGAGGTTGATCTTTGAGCAGTGATGATTGAACCCGAAGCGGCTTCGCAGGCTCGCCGGATGGCCGATCTTGGCTGCGTCCGGCAAGTTGGTTTCTCACCGCCCGTAACGGAGTAAATTCTGTATCAGAGCCTGCGCGCGCCGGTTATCTTCCAGTACCCTTGCCGAGCAGTCCGCGCGCCGGGCCATTGGGAGACGTCAGGCGTCGCTTCGCGCAATCATTTATGTTTGCCAGTGAGGAGAAAGCATCCGAGCGGTCGTGTATGATGCGATGTTTGAAGTTTTCTTGGCTTCCTCCAGGGTCAATATCCGCAGATCGCCTTACCCACAAGAACCGGGGCCTTGCTTTTTCGGTGGGACGGAGTAAACTCCGTCCCCGGTAGCAGCCGGCAGACAGGAACTTACTCCGCAGATAGAATTCGGAAATTGAACTCCGCTAGAGGAAGTCGCTGAACTTTCCGTTTTATTACTGCCCGTCCGAAATTTTTTTTAGCGGGCGGGACATAGTTCTCGACCACCGGAAGGGAGTGTGTTCTATGTCATCCGTGTTACGCGTGTCACTGTGTTTACTGGCATTGAGCCTCAACTTCATCAACTCTGCATTGGCGCAACCTCAGTCAGTGTCTTCAGCTCCGGCGCCGCAACATTCATCAGATGAAACTGAGCTTCGCGCGCTGGCTGAAGCCTTCTTTCACGCCTGGGCGGCGAAAGACCTGGACGGTTTTTTACGTTTGTGGAGCGACAAATCGACCGAACTTGAAGCCCGTCGGAAAGGCTCGCAGGAGTTATTCACTGGGAGCGAGAAGATCGAACTCCGCAGTCTGACGATTCGCGCCGTCAAGGTGGAAGGCGCCAACGCCCGCGTGCGCGTGGAAACCGACGCGCGTGTGACTGAAGCCGGGACCGGCAAAGAGAAAGCCGGGTACGGAAAGACGCTTCGTACGCTGGAATGCGTGAAGGAAGCAGGTCACTGGAAAGTTCGGGGTGAAGCTTCAACCTATGATGAAATCGGCGCCGCTCTGGCGGCGGCCAAGAGCGATCAGGAACGCGCCGCGCTGTTGGCGGAAGAGAAAGAGTTTGCGACGGCCGAGCTGGCGCGCGCGATGATCAATCGGGGCAACCGCCATTACTCTCAGGGAGAACATACTCAGGCGATGGCATTCCATCGCCTGGCGCAAAGCGTTGCGGAAAAAATCGGCGCCAGGACTGAAATTGCCCGCGCGACGCACAACCAGGGAAATGTCCATTTGTCACAAGGCGATTACGCGCAGGCGCTGGAGCGCTACCGGCAGGGCATGGCGATGTACGAGGCGCTTGACGACAAAGCCGGGATCGCCAGTATGCTTAACAACATTGGGAATGTTCGTCGGCTACAAGGCGACAATCAGCAGGCGCTCGACTACTTCCAGAAATGCCTGACAATACGAGAGGCCACTGGTAATCGAGCCGGCGTCGCCTCCGCGCTCAACAACATAGGGATTGTCCATGATACACAAGGCGACCGTGCGCAGGCGTTGGGGTATTACCAGAGGAGCTTGAAAATCAGCGAGGAGATTAGAGACGAAGTCGGTATCGCCAGAACGCTGGGCAACCTGGGGCTTGCCGAACACCATCTGGGCGACTATGCGCGAGCGTTGGAGTACTTTCAAAGGAGCCTGCTGATGGCCGAATCTCTTGGAGACAAAACCGGGATTCCCGACAGGCTACTTAATATCGGGCTTATTCACGACAGGCAAGGCTCGTACGAACAGGCGCTGGAGTATTACCGGAAAAGCCTGTCGCTTTATGAGTCGTTTGGAAACAAATTCGGAATCGCCAAGGCGCTGAACAACATCGGGGGTGTCCTTGTTGAACAAG
Source organism: Blastocatellia bacterium (assembly GCA_035275805.1). Taxonomy (GTDB): domain Bacteria; phylum Acidobacteriota; class Blastocatellia; order RBC074; family RBC074; genus JAJVID01. The sequence continues at coordinate 6,721 of DATEMG010000087.1, read as the reverse complement.
GTAACCACACGCAGGCGCTGGAGTGTTACCAGAAAAGCCTGGCGTCGAGAGAGTCCATGGGAAACAAAGACGGCATCGCCGAGTCAATATTCAACATCGGGATAGTTCACAGCCGACAAGGCGACTACTCGCAGGCGCTCGATCGCTTCCAAAAGAGCCTGGCGATGTACGAGGCTCTCGGAAGAAAACCTTTAATCGCCGGCACGCTAAAAAGTATTGGGAGGACATATGGCTCGCAGGAAAATTACGTCAAGTCGCTGGAATACTTGCAACGCGCGGCTACGGTCGCCCGGTCAATTGACGACAACGAAACGCTCTGGGAATCTCTTAAGTTCGTTCACAGGGCCTATCAGCAGTTGAATAGACCAGTCGAGGCGCGCCAGGCGCTGGAAGAGGCTATCACTATTATTGAGATGTTGCGTTATCAGGTCGCAGGCGGAGTGGAAGCGCAACAGCGCTTCTTTCAATCCAAAGTCTCCCCCTACCATTTGATGACTGAATTGCTCATACGTGAAGGCAGGCCTACTGACGCCCTGACCTTCGCCGAACACGCCAAGGCTCGCGTGCTCCTGGACGTGCTCAAAACCGGCCGCGTTAACAGCGCCAAAGCCATGACAGGCCAGGAGCAGGAGCAGGAAAACAAACTACGCTCGGAACTCGTCTCTCTCAACACCCAGGTGACGCGCGCTAGCCAGCAAGAGAGTCCGGATCAGGCCAGACTCGACGAACTGAAATCCCTACGCGAGAAAGCGCGCCTCAAGTATGAAGCATTTCAGACATCGCTCTACGCGGCGCATCCGGCACTGAGAGCGCAGCGCGGCGACGCCCCGGTGGTCAAAGGCGATGAGATTGCGGCGCTGCTACCTGACGCCGACAGCGCGCTGCTGGAATACCTCGTGACAGATGAGACGACCTACCTCTTCGCCATCACTAAATCCGCCGGCCTGCAAGTCTACGCGCTTCCAATCAAACGAGATGAGTTGATCAAACAAACCGAAAACTTTCGACGGCAGCTCGCCGGGCGCAACCTCGGCTTTCGCGCATCAGCCCGAGAACTCTATCAACTGCTGCTCAAACCGGCCGAGGCGCAGCTTCGGGGCAAAACCAATCTCATCATAGCTCCTGACGACAAGCTTTGGGATTTGCCCTTCCAGGCGCTGCTCATCCAGGCCGGACGCTACCTCATTGAAACCAGCGCAGTCTCTTATGTCCCCTCGCTGACGGTCTTGCGCGAAATGAAGGCGCAGCGCAACCGGCGCCGGGCTGAAACGACTGGCCCTGCCGTGCTCGCGCTCGGTAATCCGACCATTAGCAAAGAAATGATCCATCGCGGAGGGCTGGCCCTCCGCGATGAAAAGCTCAATCCCCTGCCGGAAGCCGAAAAGGAGGTCAAGGCGCTCGGCCAGTTGTACGGCGCCGCGCGTAGCAAGATCTATATAGGCGCGGAGGCGCGTGAAGATCGCCTCAAGGCCGAGGCCGCACAGGCCAGGATTCTCCACTTCGCCACACACGGGATTTTGAACAACGCCTCGCCGATGTATTCGCACCTCGTACTCGCCCAGGGAGATAGGAACGAAGACGGGTTGCTTGAAGCGTGGGAGCTAACGCAGATGGATTTACGAGCCGACATGGTTGTGCTCTCCGCATGTGAAACGGCGCGGGGGCGATTCGGCGCCGGCGAGGGCGTGATCGGATTAAGCTGGGCGATGTTCGTGGCCGGGGCGCCGGCGACCGTGGTCAGCCAATGGAAAGTAGAATCGGCCAGCACGCGCGAGTTGATGCTCGGTTTCCATCAACGCCTGATGGCGTCGTCACGTAAGCCGAATACCAAGGCCGAGGCCCTGCGGCTGGCGGCTCTCAAACTGATGAAGAATCCGGCCACCAGCCATCCGTTCTATTGGGCAGGCTTCGTGCTGGTAGGAGACGGAAGGTGATATTTTCCGCATCGCCTATCTTTTCTTCAGCTTTAACTCAGGGGACAACCGGCAAGTATTCCCGGTCCGCGTCAGCGACGGCCAAATTAAACCGTCGCTGACGCGGCCACGAGGGCTGAGTGATTACATTATCAGGAACATTTCTCCTTGCGTAAGTAGAAGTCGCCGAATCGCCCCAGTTATTACCGTCCAAGCGATATTTTTTTTGCCTTTTGAGTGTGGCCGAGTAAACTGCGTGGCGCTCGGCAGATCAATCCTACCGGAAAGGAGTTTGTTTGATGTCAATGGGAACCCGCCTCGGCCAGCGACTACTGGCTCTTATCCTGAGCTTCAGCATCGTCCTTACTTCGCTCGATCAGCGCGCGTATTCCACCCCGACGGCGCAAAATTCGTCAGATCAGGAGGCGCTGCGAGCGCTCACCGAGAAATACGGCGCGACTATCGCGGCGAGCGACCTGGAGGGGATGCGCCAGCTTTGGGACCCGCAATCCCCTGACCTGGACGCGCGCCTCAGATTTTACCAGCGCGTGTTTACAAACGTACGCGTCGAGTTCGTCAGCCTGAACGTGACCCGGCTGGAAGTTACCGGCGACAAGGCCGTTTCGCGCCTGACTACGGATGAACGCCATTTGGACAAAAGAACGGGCGTACCGTGGGCGGCGCGCAACGTATTTCACGGAGCCTGTCGCGCGCTGGGATGGGTCAAGACCGACGCCGGATGGAAGATCGAGCGCGAATATAGAGTTCAGGACGCGCTCGCCGCCGGCCTCGAGGCGGCGGTTTCAGAGCAGGAACGCGATGAACTCCTGGCAAAAGAGCAAGCGTTGGTCACCGATGCATTGAGTGGCGCGCTGATCACCAGAGGCCACCAGAGCCAGATGCGCGGCGATTACGAGAAGGCGCTGCGCTGTTTCCGGCTGGCGCAGGCGGTGTCGGAAAAGATCGGTGACCTGGAGGGCTTAGCCGGGGCCTTGAATAACATCGGGACAGTGAAAACTGCGCAATTCGACTATGAACAGGCATTGCTGGCGCAGCAGAAAGCGCTAGCGATTTTCGAAGCCCTCGGACTCAAGCGCGGCTCGGCGCTCGTGTTGGAACACCTCAGCGGGCTTTATCGTTCGCTAGGAGAATACCGGGAGTCTTTCGACTGCGCGCAAAGGTCGCTGCGACTGTACGAAGAAGTCAAGCACCCGCGCGGGGCGGCTTCAGCGCTGACCGAACTGGCCTCTGTTTACGGCATCCAGAACAATCCTCAGCAGGCGTTGGCCCACCAGGAAAGGGCCAAGAAGATTTTCGAGGAATTGGAAGACAAAATTCAGATCGCGATTTTGCGCGACGACATGGCGAGAGAGCATCTCGCGCTGGGCAATTACGATCGGGCGCTCGAACTTTTAAATGTTGTTCTGCGAGAGACCGAAAGCCACGGCGACCGGGCCGGCGCAGCCCTGGTCCGCAACCATATCGGCAAGGTTTACGCCGCGCAAGGCCGGTACGAGGAAGCGCTGGATTATCATCGTCAGGCCCTCGTGATTCTGGGGGCGGACGCCGAAAAGCGCTCCCTGGCGTTGGCGCTGGCCAATATGACCAACGCATATTTGGCGGTAAGGAAATTCTCGGAAGCGCTGCCGATCGCGGAGCGGGCCGTGTCATTGGCGCGTCAAGTGGGGCAACCGCTCGACATCTGGTCCGCCCTCACCGCCGCCGGACATTGCCAGCTCGCCCTGCAACGCCCGGCGGAGGCCCGTCAGTCATTCACCGAAGCCGTCGCGATCATCGAAAGGCTGCGCGGTCAGGCAGTCGGAAGCGCCGAAGATAGCCAACGTTACTTTGAAGAAGGGTTGCGCGCCCATCATGGCCTGCTCAGTCTGCTGGTCAAGGAGAATCAGCCTCAGGAAGCCCTCGTCTTCGCCGAACGCGTCAAAGCGCGCACGTTGCTGGACGCGCTACAGCAGGGCAGAGTCAGCGTTCAGAAAGCGATGACGGCGGAAGAGCGAGAGCGAGAACGCCGGCTGAAGTTGGGGTTGACCATGCTCAACACGCAACTGACCCGCATCACACAGTCCGGCAAGCCCGATCCGCAACGCATCGGCGATCTTACGCCGCGCCTGGAGAAAGCCCGCCTGGATTACGAAGCGTTTCAGACCTCGCTCTACGCCGCGCATCCAGAACTTAAAACACATCGCGGCGACGCGCCGGTCATCAAGGTCGATGAGCTACCGACGCTGATCCACGCGCCAGACAGCGCGCTGCTGGAATACGTCGTGACGGATGACGCGACCTACCTTTTCACCGTCACGAAGGCTGATGATAAGCGCGAGGCCGGCACGAAGGTCTTTACGCTGCCGATCAAACGCGCGGAACTTGCCCGCCAGGTCGAAGACTTCCGGCGGCGCATGGCCGGGCGCGATCTCGGTTTTCGCGACGCGGCGCGGCGACTTTATGACTTGCTGCTCAAACCGGCGCAGGCGCAGTTGCGAGGTAAAACCGACCTCGTCATCGCCCCAGATGACAAGCTCTGGGAACTGCCGTTCCAAGCCCTGCTGGCCGACAACAACCGTTACGTGTTGGAGAAAAGCGCCGTCTCTTACGCGCCTTCGCTGACCGTGTTGCGCGAGATGGCGAAGGCGCGGGGGCGCGGCGCCGAAAACTCCCGCGCGAGCCTGCTGGCGTTCGGCAATCCGGCCCTCGGCGAAGAGACGGTGGCGCGAGCAGCGCTTGCTATGCGCGACGAAAAGCTCGACCCGCTGCCCGAAGCGGAAGCCGAGGTCAAAGGCCTGGCGCACCTGTACGGCGCCGCGCACAGCAAAATCTACCTCGGCGCCGAAGCGCGCGAAGACCGCGCCAAGAACGAAGCCGGCGAATTCCGGGTCCTACACTTCGCCACGCATGGCGTTTTGAACGACGCCGCGCCCATGTATTCGCACCTCGTGCTCGCCCAGGCAGATAGAAACGAAGACGGATTGCTCGAAGCCTGGGAACTGATGCAAATGGATTTACGCGCCGACCTCGTTGTGCTCTCCGCATGCGAAACGGCGCGGGGGCGATTCGGCGCCGGCGAGGGCGTGATCGGATTAAGCTGGGCGATGTTCGTGGCCGGGGCGCCGGCGACCGTGGTCAGCCAATGGAAAGTAGAATCGGCCAGCACGCGCGAGTTGATGCTCGGTTTTCATCAACGCCTGATAGCGTCGTCAAAAGAGAAGATGACAAAGGCCGAAGCCTTGCGGCAAGCGGCCTTGAAGTTGATGAAGAATCCTGGGGCCAGCCATCCATTTTATTGGGCAGGCTTCGTGCTGGTGGGCGACGGCAGGTGATTTAGGCTTCGATTCCCTTCTCCCGCCGCGCGTCCCATTTCATATACTTGCTCTTGCGGTACGATTCGACGGCCAGCCGCACGGCCACCACTCCGTAATAGCCGGTCATAACGTCGCACTTCAAAGCCTCGCCGCCGCGGATGGCGTTCTGCAGATTGCGGTGATGCAGCGTTATGTCTTCGCCGCCGGACTTCTTGTGAACGATCTCCGGCTTATCGCCTTCCTTGTTGAATCGCCCCTGCGGGCGAATGACGAAGCCTTCGCGCGTAAATTCGAGCGTGGCTTCGTGGCCGCGCAGCACATGCGGGATGGGCGCGTCGTTGGCCATCGAGGCGAGCACGACGACCGAGAGGCCGTCAGGGTAATCGAGCATCATGTTGAACGTGTCGGGGATCTCCGCCGGGCTGTCGCGGAATTCCCACTTGCCGCCGACGGCGACGACGCGGTTGGGGAACTTCAGGTCTAGCGCGCGGATGATGCGCGTGATGCGATGAACGAAGAGGTCGGTCGCGATGCCACCCGAATAATCCCAATAGCGCCGCCAGTGCAGGAACCTGTCGAGGTCGAAGGGCCGCTTCGGCGCGGGTCCCAGAAACGCGTTCCAGTCCAGGTTCTCGCCCGGTCGAACGTCCTTGTCCGGCTCGTCGCTGACCCAGAAGTCGCGCTTGTAATTGCGCGAATAATCGATCTGGGCCTGTACGACCCGGCCGAGCTTGCCCTCCTTAATGTATTTCTGCGCGGTCTCGTAAGAGTCGTCGCACATCCCCTGGACGCCGACCTGCATTTTGACGCTGGTCTGTTGAATCTTCTTGACGACCTGCTTCGCCTGCTCGATCGACCAGGTCATCGGCTTCTCACAATAGATGTGCTTGCCGGCGTCGGCGGCGTCGAGCGTCATCCGGGCGTGCCAGTGTTCGGGCGTGACGATGGTCACGTAATCGACGTCCTTATTGTCGAGGATCGCGCGATAGTCTTTTACCGGAGCAGCGCCGGTCGTCGCGGCCGCCTGGTCCAGCCGCTTCTGATAAACGTCGCAGACGGCGACGATTTCGAGGTTGTCCGCCTCCTTCATCTTCATTAGGGAGGGAATGTGCGCCCCCTGGGCCAATCCGCCGCAGCCGATGATTCCGACTCGCAGGCGGTTGTTCGCGCCGAGAACTCTGTTTGCGCTTGCGGCCGTGGCGACGACGGAGGCCGCCGAAGCCGACACGAACGCGCGACGACTGATCTTGTTGGCGTTTTCCATAATCTACCTGTTTAATGAATTTAAATTGCGAAGACACGCAGTTTACAGAGTCGCGGCTGAGATTGCCAGGGCGCAGAAATCAACCACAATTGACATTCTCCCGCCGCCAAACGCTTCGCGTTATGGCGGGGGATTCCTACGCTGAGCGCCGTCGCTCATTTCTCGTAGGCGTGACTTTCCGGGCGCCCCACCCGGTAGTTTTTATCCATTTCAGCAGGTATTGACCTGCT
>DATEMG010000086.1:0-3699 GCA_035275805.1 Blastocatellia bacterium | reverse complement strand
TACCGATTACATTCAGTAATCTGTCACGTGGTTTTTTCAAGGAAAAGTCGGCAATAACGACTTTTCAGAAGCCATGCCGTCGGCGATTGAATCTGTTCGCGAAGTCGGTTATTTTTGCCACGGAACGGCGTCAATCTTCTATTTATTCATGAACAGATGAGAAGCGATTTCGACCTTGCCATTATCGGCTCAGGATTTTCCGGCTCGCTGCTTGCGATGATCGCGCGGCGCGCGGGGAGATCCGTCATGCTGCTCGACCGGGGGGCGCACCCGCGCTTCGCCGTCGGCGAATCCACTTCGCCGCTGATGAACCTGGTTATCGAGCATTTGGCCGATCGCTACGACCTGCCGCGACTGAAGCCGTTGACCACATGGGGCGAATGGCAGAGAACCTACCCGCAGGTGGTCGGCGGACTCAAACGCGGCTCCACATATTTCAAACACGAATCGGGCGCGCGGTACGGATCGGCGCAGGACCGTTCGAATCAACTTCTCGTCTCCACCTGTCTCAACGATGAAGCCGCCGACACGCACTGGCTGCGCTCTGACGTGGACTATTTCCTGATGCAGGAAGCTGTCGCGTCTGGCGCCGACTTTCTCGACCATACTGAACTGCATTCCCTGGAATTGGCGAACGGCGGCGGGGCGACGCTTCGTGGCAGGCGCCGCGGACAAGCGGTGAAGCTTCAGGCGCGACTGGTTGTGGACGCCAGCGGCCCGCGCGGGTTCTTGAGCCAGGCGCTCGGGCTCGGCGAAAGACGCTTCGATGATTTTCCGGCGACGCAGGCGCTCTACTCGCATTTCATAGGCGTCCACCGCTGCGACGAGATGCCCGATTACGAAGTCGCCGGCGCCCCGCCATATCCAATGGATGACGCCGCCGTCCATCACGTTTTCGACGGCGGATGGATGTGGACGCTGCGCTTCAACAACGGCGTGACCAGCGCCGGTATCGTCGTCACGGAATTGTTGGCGAAAGAGTTGAAACTGTCGGAGGGCGAAGCCGCGTGGGGGCGATTCCTTGCGCGCTTCCCTTCCATCGCCGCGCAGTTCGCCGACGCGAGGACGATTCGCGAATTCACCTGGGCGCCGCATCTGCCGTACGCCGCGGAAATGGCCGCCGGAGAAGGGTGGGCGATGCTGCCGTCGGCGGCCGCCTTCGTTGATCCGCTTTTCGGCCCAGGTATGCCGATGACGGCGCTCGGCGTCGAGCGACTGGGGCGTCTGATTGAAGAGGACCTCGGAGAACCGGAATTAAACGAACGGCTGCTCGAATATGGCCGGACGACGCTCGCGGAGGCCGAACACACCGCCGACTTCATCGCGGGATGTTACGCGGCGTTCCCTCGCTTCGAGCTCTTTACTTCCCTTTCCATGGTCTACTTCGCCGCCGCAGGCTACTGCGAGATGGCGCGCAGACTGGGACGCAATCACCTGGCGCAGAGTTTCATGGCGATAGACCGCCCGGCCTTTGCGGACGCGACCAAACGCCTTAGCCGAACGTTGCGCCAGAACGACAGCTTCGATTCGTCCCTGTTCGCCGCACAGGTGAAACAGAAGATCGATTGTCTGAACGTCGCCGGACTGTGCGACAAGCGCAAACGAAACTGGTACGACGTCGATCTGGACGACGTAATCGCCCGCGCCGAGAAGCTGGAAATAACGCCGGACGAGATGCGCAGGTTTCTACTGACGGCAAATTGGGCGCAAACGACCTTCAATCTGCGACAGCGCGACCCGAAGCAGCCGCGTCAGTCAATTCGGTTGGGCGTCTGCCAGGATCGTCTCGCCGATGAATATGAGCCGGTAGGTGAGTTGGTCGGCGCCAGCCCGGCCTATCGGCGAATGCTCGAAGACGCGTTGAACGTCGCCCCGACCGATACGACCGTTCTCATACAGGGAGAAACGGGAACTGGGAAGGAGCTGCTCGCATACGCCATCCACCGGCGCAGCATGCGCAACCGCGGCCCCTTCATCGTAGTCAACTGCGCGGCGCTTCCGCCTTCGTTGATCGAGAGCGAATTGTTCGGCTACGAGAAGGGCGCTTTCACCGGCGCGCAGGCGCCCAAGCCGGGGCGATTCGAGCTGGCCGACGGCGGCACGATATTTCTGGACGAAATCGGCGAGGTCCCGCTGGAGATACAGGGGCGGTTCTTGCGCGTTCTGCAGACCGGCGTCTTCGAGCGCTTGGGCAGCACCAAAAGCGTTCGCGTAAAAGTCCGCGTCGTAGCCGCCACCAATCAACCGCTCGAACGATTGGTCAACGAGCGCAAATTCCGCGCCGATCTTTTTTACCGCCTCAACGTCTTCCCTATTACTCTGCCGCCGCTGCGTGATCGATTGAGCGACGTCCCGCTGCTCGCTCGCCATTTCATTGACAAGTACAGCGCGCGATTCAAACGCTCGATCACTTCGATCAGCGAACAATCGCTGCGGGCGCTTGAACAATACCACTGGCCCGGCAACGTCCGTGAGCTGGAAAATCTGGTGGAGCGCGCGGTGCTGTCCGCAAACAGCGCAATTTTGAAGATCGTTCCACCTTCCATCCGCGTCGAACCGGCCATATCGATTATCGACAACCCGCCGGAGACTGTGACCGCTACGCGCGATGACGGCGCGAGGCGCTTGCTGTCGCTGACGGAAAACGAGGAGGCTCACATCCGAATGGTGTTACGCCATACCGGCGGTCGAATTTCTGGGACGCGAGGGGCCGCCGCTATTCTCGGAGTCCCCCCCTCCACGCTCCGCAGCCGAATCAAGAAGTTGGGATTGAAAATCCACGTGGACGACTTACAGTAACAGTTTTGTTCTGGCGACCGAATGTGTAAAACTAATGCCGTCATCCCCGACGCGGAGATGGCAGAGTTCTTGATCAGAAATTGAGTCCGAGCGATGCGGAGACACTGAATCTGCTATGACTGCCGGTCGCAGGTCCTGCGGCCAGATACTCAGACCTTGAAGCATTCTTCCTGAGCCTCAGCTTCCCGGGGGCGCAAAAGGCGGCTTAGGGCTCATTGTCAAAAGCGTTAAACCAACTATTTCCATGACCGGAATAGGGTCCGGGATCGCGCGCGCTGCAAACTAGTTTGAGGGCGCATTTATCGCGCCCTGTTCGGTCCGACTCCGAATCCGGTCTCGTTACTTCACGACCACTGTAGAATTGAACCGAAAACGTATTATGCGAAGCGAAAAGAGAATCATTGCCGCAATAACATTGATCGTATGCCTGACGGCGGCGCTGCAGGCCTGCAATCGTTCTGAGAATCACAGCGCAGCGCAACAACATCAACCGCAAGCTTCTACCCAGGCGCCGGCGCGCCCGATCCCTGCCCATTTCACCGTGCCACAGGACTTGAAGAGTTTGAAGCCGACGTTGCCGCCTGAACAGTTCACGGGAAAGGTGAGAAAAGCATATCAGGTGGCCAAGGAGATTCCGCAGACTCTCACGCAACTGCCATGTTTCTGCTATTGCGACACCGTAGGCCACAAGAGCCTGCACAGTTGCTATGAGGATGATCATTCGGCGGGCTGCACGGTCTGCGTGGATAGCGCGTTGCTTGCAAGTGAACTCAAGCAACAGGGGCTGGGCGACGCCGAAATCCGCGACAAATTGATCGCCAAATACAGCTCCCGCCCCAGTCATTGAATTACCCAAAATACGCCGGCGCCAGGGCCGGCCGACTCGATTACGAAACCGCG
>DATEMG010000085.1:0-5885 GCA_035275805.1 Blastocatellia bacterium | reverse complement strand
GTTGTAGGTTATTCCCAGGTCAACCAGAGCAAGTCTTATTGTTATGTGTGGAATTGCCGGATTAAGCGGAACAGAACTGATTGATAACGCTGAGGCGCGCGATTTGATCGCGCGGATGCTCGGCGCGGTCGAGCATCGCGGCCCGGACGATGAGGGACATTACATCGCGCCGGGCGTCGTCATGGGCATGCGCCGGCTTGCGATCATTGATCTGGCCACCGGGCGCCAGCCGATCTCGAACGAAGACGGTTCGATCTGGGTCGTCTTCAACGGAGAGATCTACAACTACCGTGAACTGCGCGGACTGTTACTCGCGCGCGGCCACAAGCTGCGCACCCAAACAGACACTGAAACAATCGCGCATCTTTACGAAGATGAGGGCGAGCGTTGCGTCGAACGATTGCGCGGGATGTTCGCCTTCGCCATCTGGGACCAGCGCGAGCGCCGTCTCTTCCTGGCGCGTGACCGCGTTGGCAAAAAGCCCCTGCATTATGCCCTGGCGGGGCGGACGCTGGTCTTCGGCTCGGAAATCAAATCGCTCCTGCAACATCCCGGCGTAAAGCGCGAGATCAATTTGCGAGCGATCTCCGATTTTCTCTCCTTCGGTTACGTGCCCGATCCGGAGACGGCCTTCGCCGGCGTCCGCAAACTGCCGCCCGGTCACACGCTGACGTTCAAAGACGGGGTAATCACCACGCGTCGTTATTGGGATTTCGATTATTCCCGCGACCCGGGCCGGAGCGAGCCGGAGCGGCGCGAAGAGGACTATGTTGAGCGATTGCGCGAGTTGATCGCCGAATCCGTCCGGCTGCGATTGGAGAGTGACGTCCCGCTCGGCGCGTTCCTTTCCGGCGGGATCGATTCGAGCGTTGTTGTCGCGATGATGGCGCGCGAGATGAAGGTGAAGACCTTCTCGATAGGTTTTTCCGACGCCGGCTTCGACGAGTTGCGTTACGCGCGAATCGCCGCGCGCTACTTCGGCGCCGATCATCACGAGTTCGTCGTCACGCCGGACGTCTGCCGCCTGGTCGAAGAGATAGTCTGGCATCACGACGAACCTTTCGCCGACGTGTCTAGCGTCCCGACTTACGTCGTTTCGAAGATGGCCCGCGAGCATGTGACTGTGGCGCTCTCCGGCGACGGCGGCGACGAAGTGTTCGGCGGTTACGAGCGATACGTCGTCGACCGGCGGCGGCGGCGCTACGAACGCATCCCGGTCTTCATGCGTCGCGCGCTGCTGCGGACCAGCCGAGCTCTGCCACAAGGCGCCTATGGCAAGCGATTCCTGCGCAACATCGCGTTGGAGCCGGCGGCGCGTTACGTGGACAGCGTGAGCTATTTCGACCACGACTCACAACTCAATCTTTTCTCCGAAGACGCCCGCATGACGCTTGCCGGATACGACCCGGCCCAGCGATTCGAGCGAACCTTCGCCGCGCCGGGCGCCCGGTCAAGGCTTGAGCGCTTGCTCTACCTGGACAGCAAGACCTATCTGCCCGGCGACATTCTGGTCAAAGTGGATCGGATGAGCATGGCCAACTCGCTTGAAACGCGCGCGCCTCTGCTCGATCACCGCCTGATCGAATTCGCGCAAACGATCCCGGCGTCATTGAAGCTCCGCGGGCAGGAGACCAAGTACATTCTCAAACGGGCCGCCCAAGGGTTGATCCCTGAAGAGATTATCAACCGGCCCAAACATGGCTTCGACGTTCCGATCCGCCGATGGTTCAACCGCGAACTGCGCGAGATGCTTGACGACACGTTGAACGACCGTCTCGCGCGTGAACGCGGCGAATTCAATCACCGGGCGGTCCTGGCGATACTGGATGAACACCGGCGCGGCGTGCGGGACCACTCGCGCCAACTCTGGAGCCTGCTCACGCTGGAACTTTGGCGACGCGCATTCATTGACCGGCAACCTGAGATCAGATTCACGGGCGCCAAGCGCGTGGGAATTGATCATCTGGCTGAAACCACCACAGCGGCGGTTAGAGGATAACCGACCCCTGTAATTACCAAACCGACGGAAATGATGAACTCAGCATTGGGCATTGACATTTCGAGGATGGAGCTTCCCGAGACGCGGCCGCGTGTAATTGGGAAGACAAAGAAACCGCGAGTTCTTCACCTGATCACCAGCTTCGAGGTGGGCGGCACCGAGCGGCAGGCGGTGGAGTTGCTCAAGCGAATTGACCGACGGCGTTTCGACGTGAGCCTGGCGGCGCTGCGACTCGAAGGTCCGCTTTACCAGGAGTTGGCGTCGATATTCCCTAGCGTGCCGCAATTCCCATTGACGAGTTTTTACAACGCCAACGCGGCGAAACAATTGAAGAGGCTGCGCGACTGGATGGTCAGGAAGCAGGTGGAGATTCTGCATGCGCATGACTTTTACGCCGGGTTGCTAGGGGCGGCGGCGGCGCGGTTCGCCCGCGTTCGCGTGATCGCCTCCCAGCGTCACATGCGGCTTTCAGACCGCCGGGCGCACGAATGGGGGACGCGCCTCACGCATCGGCTGGCGCATCGCGTACTCGTCAACTCCGAAGCGATTCGCGATCACTTATTGGCCGGCGGCCGCATCGCGCCGGAGAAGATCGTCGTCATCCGCAACGGTCTGAGCGCAACCGCCGAACTCGCGGTCTTAGACAACAACGCCCGCGTGAAACAACGCGCGGCGCTGCTGCGAGAACTGAACCTGGACGAAGGCGCGAAACTGATTGGCATTGTCGCGCGGCTGCAGCCGGTCAAAGGGCATCGCTACTTCGTCGAGGCCGCCAGTCGCATCGCGGAGGTCGAACCGAAAGCGCATTTCCTGCTGGTCGGCGACGGCGCGCTCCGGCGCGAGATCGAGGAGCAGGCCGCGCGACTCGGCGTCAATGACCGCGTGCATTTGCTGGGCGACCGCAGGGACGCCGCATTGATAACCGCTGGATTCGATGTCGCAGTGTCGGCATCGCTGAGCGAAGGATTGCCCAACGCGGTGATGGAAGCGATGGCGGCGGGCGCGCCGGTAGTGGCCACTGCGGTCGGCGGAACGACCGAGCTGGTTATTGATAGCGCCACCGGATTCCTCGCCCCGCCCGCGGACGCAGACGCCCTGGCGCGGCGCATTCTTGACGCGCTTCGAAACCCAGAATGTAGCGCGCGAATGGCCGCGCAGGGGCGCAGGCGCATACTCGGCCAATTCAGCATGCGGGGCATGGTCGAATCGGTCGAGCGACTTTACGACGAGATGTGGGCGCGATGAGAGCGGAGAAACAAAGATCGAAACCTATTCGCGTGCTCATCGTGGCCCCTCCGCCCGACTGGCTCGGCGGCCAGGCGGTTCAGGCCGCGCGACTGCTCGACGGACTGTCGCGAGAGCCCGGCGTCGAAGCTGAGTTGCTGCCGATTCACCCTCGGTTGCCCGGCGCGCTTCAACTTCTGCACGAGATCAAATACGTGCGCACGGTCGTCTATTCGACGGCTTATCTCGCGCTGCTCTTACTGCGGCTGCCTCGCTTCGACATCGCGCACGTTTTCGCGGCCTCGTACTTTTCGTTCGTGATCGCGCCCGCGCCGGCGGTGTTGATCGCGAAGCTCTACGGCAAGCCGGTCCTGCTCAACTACCACAGCGGCGAGGCGGAGGACCACCTGCGCCGCTGGCCGCGTTCGACGAAGCTGATCTTTCGCCTGGCCGACCGGGTGGCCGTGCCGTCGCGTTATCTCGTCGAAGTCTTTGCGCGGTTCGGGATCGAGGCCGAGGTCGTGAGCAACACCGCGCCGCTCGAAATTTTCACCTTTCGCGAGCGCCGCCCGCTGCGGCCCACGCTGCTCTCGAACCGCAGTCTCGAAAAGCATTACAACGTCGCCGACACGCTGCGCGCCTTCGCCCTGGTCGAACGGCGTGTGCCTGGCGCGCGACTGATCGTGGCCGGGGACGGCGGCGAACGCGCGCGGCTGCGAGCGTTGGCGGTTGAACTGGGGCTGAAGCGGGTCGAGTTCGTCGGCGCCGCGCCGCCCGACCGAATGCCGGAGCTTTACGACCGGGCGGACATCTTCGTCAACTCCTCGCTGGTGGACAACATGCCACTCTCGTTGATTGAAGCGTTCGCTTGTGGGCTGGCTGTGGTCAGCTCGGACGCGGGCGGCATCCCGTTCCTTGTGGTCGGGGGCGAAACCGGCCTGCTCTCTACTTGCGGCGACTACGAGGCGTTGGCTGCGAATGTCATCAGGCTGCTGGAGGATCAGAGCCTGGCGGCGAGATTGATCAATCGCGCTCGCGCCGCATGCCGGCAATACACATGGGAGGCGGCGCGCGGCTCCTGGCTGAAAATCTATGAAAGCGTTGTCGGCGGAGTCTAATGAGGCCACCGGGGATTTGATTGACCCGCTGATAAAGAACAAAGAGGGGAGATATGGCAATGCTGAAGATTCTGAACGTCGTCGGGGCGCGTCCGAATTTTATGAAGATGGCGCCGATCATTGCGGCGATCAACCGGCGCCCAAACGAAGTTTCGCAGACGCTGGTCCATACCGGGCAGCATTACGACGAGGCGATGTCCACCGTCTTCTTCGACGACCTGGGCATGCCGGAACCGGACATCACCCTGGAAACGAAGTCCGGGACGCCTTCGCGACAGATGGCGCGAATCATGCCGCTGTTTGAGGAAGTTCTGGTCGCGCGACAGCCCGACTGGGTCGTCGTGGTCGGCGACGTCAATTCAACGATCGCCTGCGCGCTGGTGGCCAGCAAACTCAACGTGCGGGTCGCCCACGTCGAAGCGGGGCTGCGCAGCTTTGACCGCGCAATGCCGGAAGAGATCAATCGGCTGCTGACCGACCAGATCGCCGATTTGCTGCTGACGCCTAGCGCGGACGCCGACGCCAATCTACTGCGCGAGGGCGTCCCGGCTGAAAGGATCGTGCGCGTCGGCAACGTGATGATCGATACGCTCTTTCAACAACTCAAGCGGGCCCGGAATTCGGCCATCCTGGATGAACTGGAATTGGACCCGCGCGAGTTTGCGGTCCTGACGTTGCACCGGCCCGCAAACGTGGATAACCCCGAATCGCTGAGCCGAATCCTCTTCGCTATGGGCGCAATCGCGCGCAAATTGCCGGTCATCTTTCCCGCGCACCCTCGCACACAGGCGCGCATGCGCGAATTCAACCTGGTCGCGCCCGTCGGCGTCCGCGTAATCTCGCCGCTCGGGTATCTGGATTTTCTGCAGTTGTGGAGTAACGCGCGGTTGGCGCTGACCGATTCCGGCGGCTTGCAGGAGGAGACGACAGCGCTCGGCGTCCCCTGCCTGACGCTGCGCGAAAACACCGAACGTCCGATCACCATAGAGCAGGGCTCCAATCGTTTGGTGGGAAGCAATCCGTCGCGCATCGTCCGCGCGGCTCGCGAAATTTTGTCCGGCCGCGTCTCGTATGCGGGTCGCGCGCCGGAACTGTGGGACGGCAACGCCGCCGACCGCATCGTCGAGACCCTGATCGCCAGGTCGAACAGTAAACTATCTCAAAAACTACGCCGCCACAGGGTCATAGAGCCAAAGAGAAGTTTAGCGTATCGAGTCGCGAGGCCCGGAAAAGAATAAGAATCAACCACGAAGAAACAAGGCTTCACTTTGCGACCTTTGCGCCTTTGCGCATTGGCGAGAATCGCCGTCTGAATGAGCAAGCCTGGTTCGCGCAAAGGCGCAAAGTGGTAGGGCTTAATTTTCAAAGATCATTAGTCATTACTACACAGGTTTGTGGATAACTAAGTTAATCCCAGTCTTGGGTTGATCACATCGAAATTACGTGCGCGTGGCGGAGATTGTAGAACAAGACCTTCAGTTGGAGAGTATTCCACAGTCCAAGCCACGAGCGGGAAAAAACGCGATCGATGAACTTCAACCATA
>DATEMG010000084.1:0-2948 GCA_035275805.1 Blastocatellia bacterium | reverse complement strand
TCTCCCGACGGCAAGCTGATCGCTTATCACTCGCGCAACCGGCGAGGCGTCTGGACTATTCCGGCATTTGGCGGAGTGGCCCAACAGCTTACCGAATTCGGCGCGGACCCTGTCTGGGCGCCTGATGGCGAATGGATCGCTTTCCAATCGGATGCGCCCGCCGATCTCGGCCAGGCGGCTTTCGGCGCCATGCCGGCGTCAACCATCTGGATCGTTCCGGCGCGCGGCGGGACGCCACGGCAGATCACCAAAGCCGGCGCTCCGCCCGGAGGGCACGGCTCGGTCGTCTGGGCGCCTGACGGCAGCCGAATTGTATTTGTGACATATGACATAGGTTTGTCGGAAGTATGGTCCATTTCGCCAAAGGGCGACGATCTGAAACGTTTGCTGGGCGCCAGGAAACAATTCTTCGATCCCGTCTTTTCGCCTGACGGGAGATACCTCTTCTTGAGCACCGCCTGGGGCAACTTCTGCTTGTGGCGGCAGCGCCTCTCCACAATCACGGGCCTCCCCGAAGGCGAGATGACACAGATCGCCAATACTGGCGCGGCGCTGGCCAGATATTTGACGATCGCGCCGGACGGCAAGCGCGTCGCCTACAGTTCGCTCATGCTGAACGACAACATCGGTTCCGTGACGCTCGACATGAAATCGTACGAAGCGGCGGGAGAGTCCAGGCTGCTAACGCAGGACACCAACTATCGCAAGAGCAATCACTATTTTTCGCCCGACGGAAAGACCCTCGTTTACAGCGTATGGCGGATGGGGACCGACGACGAGGTCTGGCTGGTTGACGCGGACGGCGGCAATCCGCGTCAACTCTCCGTGGGAACCGCCGCAGTGTTAGGTTGGCTGCCGGCGGGCGATCAGGTCGCGCTCAGTCGTATAGACGCGCTTGGAACTCAGTTTTTGAAAGTTGATGTGAACAGCGGCAAACAGACGCTGCTTCGCCTGCAAAATTTAGGCGTGCGAATGGGAAGGCTGGCGCCCGACGGACGCCAGCTCGCCTTCAATTCCAGGGCCGGCGGCGCGATCAACGTCTGGACACTCACGCTCGCTGACGGAACGACAAGGCAATTGACCTTCGATCAGGAGATGATGGGATTCTCCTGCTGGTCGCCCGATGGCAAACATCTGGCTCTTGAAATGAAACGCGGCGACGATACGCATATCGCTATCATCTCGAGCGCCGGGCCGCGCGCCGGCTCTTACACGCAACTGACTTTCGAGCGCGGGCATAGCTGGCCTGGGAGTTGGGCGCCCGGCGGCGATAAAATAGTGTTTGCCGGCCTGCGCGACAGCGTGTGGAACATCTGGTGGGTCTCGCGAGACGGCAAAGCGCAAAAGCAGGTGACCAATTACACGAAGCCGAACATCTACGTCCGCTATCCGGCATGGTCGCCGCGTGGCGACCAGATCGTCTACGAATACGCCGAAACAACCGGCAATATTTGGATGATGGAATTGAAATAGACCGCATCGGCGCCGTGGGCGGTAACGATGCGTAACGGAGGATTGCGATGGAATTCGATCTAGATAAGGCAATGGCAGTGCTGACCAGAACACCCGCCACGTTGCGAACCTTGCTGAAAGACCTGCCGCGCGATTGGATCGAAACAAACGAAGGCGCCAACACGTGGAGCCCTTACGACGTGATCGGTCACCTGATACACGGAGAGAGAGCTGACTGGATCGCGCGAGCAAAAATTATTCTCGAACAAGGCGAGTCGCGCCCATTCGACCCCTTCGACCGCTTCGCGCAGTTTAAAGAGAGTGAGGGCAAAACACTCGCAGAGTTGCTGGAAGAGTTCGCCGCGTTGCGCGAGCGAAATCTGGCGACTCTGCGCGATATGAAAATCAGCGCCGGCGATTTCGAGAAGACCGGCCAACACCCCGCTCTTGGAAGGGTCACTTTGAAAGAACTGCTGGCGACCTGGGTGACGCACGACCTGGATCACATCGCGCAGATCGCCAGAACGATGGCCAAACAGTATATGACCGAAGTCGGGCCGTGGCAGGCCTACATCTCAATCCTTCACGACAGAAAAAAGTGAGTCAGACGCATGAAGACCGCCGCCATCGCGGCGCGCATCCTAAAGATGGACGACTGTTCGACGCCGCGCTCCTCCCGACGCTGCGGGGCGCCGTAGCCGATCTGTCGTGGCTACTGAGCCGCGGTTACGCTCCGACGGCTTCGCTGAAACTGGTCGGCGACCGCTTCGCGCTCAAAGAGCGCCAGCGATTGGCCGTCGCCAGAGCCGCCTGCTCCGACCAACAGAGAGAATCACGCGAACGAATCTGCCTGCCTCTCGAATCCGCCAGGGGAGAAGACCTGCTGATAGACGGATTCAACATCATCGTCACGACGGAGGCCGCGCTTTCGGGCGGCGTTTTGATCCGCTGCCGCGACGGCTGCGTCCGCGACATTTCCAGCGTCCACGGCTCTTACAGATCGGTTGCCGAGACCGAAGAGGCGATCCGATTGATCAGCGATATTTTGTTTGGCGCGGAACCGGCTTCGGCCTTGTGGCTGCTCGATCAGCCCGTCTCGAACAGCGGGCGGCTGGCGCAACGAATCCGGGAGATGGCTGCCGAACATGACTGGCCGTGGAGCGTCGAAGTCGTGATGAATCCAGACAAGGTCCTGCGATCATCCGATCAGATCGTCGTGACAGCCGATTCGAACATCCTCGACGGCGTGAAGGGGTGGATCAATCTTGGAGAGATGTTGGTTACACAATGCCTTCCTGAAGCCTGGATCGTGGATTTGAGAGATTGAGGCGCCTATATCGGTTTTCGGAAGCGAGCGTTTAGAGCGCCGCCTTCAGACGGCGGGCTTGGAACCTGGAGCGGATTGCAAATCAATGTACGGCATACTGAGATGGCAGCATGGATCAGTACCGCGAGCGGTAGCGAGCGTGGCTTAGCCTGAAGCCCGCTCGCTACCG
>DATEMG010000083.1:0-2643 GCA_035275805.1 Blastocatellia bacterium | reverse complement strand
CGCGGCCATCAATCCCAGGCCGATGAACGCAAAGCTGCTGACCAGGAGCACGATCAGAATGCCCAGCAGGTTCGCGCGCGAAAGATCGAGCTTGATGAAGACCGCCAGCCCGCCTATCACGATGGCCAGCCGTATGATGCTGTAGACCGCCGCGAAAAGGCTCACGCCGAACAGGTGTATCAGGCGCGACACCGGCGCCATGAACGTGTATTCGAGCGTGCCTTCCCAGCGTTCGTAGGCGACCGAACTGGCGATCTCGTTGAAGAGCACCGAGAGAAAGCTCCACAGCAGGACGCCGACGATCAGCGTCAACGTCAACTGCTCGTCTTTCGCGGCCACGCCGATCAGCGCGATGGTCGCCGAATTGACCATCGCGTAAAAAGTGAAGACCACGACCCATCCGAGGTAGCGTTTCGTCAGGCTGAAATCCCGAAAGACGAAAGCCATCAACTGGCGTCCGGGCGTGATCATCGGTTTACGTTCCGCAATCATTCTTTTCCTCCTTCTGCGCCGCCGGTCAGCGACTCGCCCGTCATCTTGATGAAAGCGTCTTCGAGCGTCGCGGTTTGGGCCTGTTGTTTCAATTCCTCAGAAGCGCCTTCGGCGACGAGCTGGCCATGGGCGAGAAAGCCTATACGAGCGCACAGCCTCTCGGCCTCGTTCATGTCGTGCGTGGTCAGCAGGATCGTCGTGCCCTGTTCCTCGCGAAGCTCTTCGAGGAATCGTTGAACGTCGCGGCGGCTCTTCGGGTCGAGGCCCGTCGTCGGCTCATCGAGCAGCAGCATCGGCGGATTGATCATCAACGCGCGCGCGATGGAGACTTTCTGCTGCATCCCCCGGCTCATCTCTTCGAGCGGGTCGGAAAACCGCCGCGACTCGATGCCGAGCCGTTCGAGAATTTCGAATGCGCGTTTCTCGGCGCGCCTCGGTTCGAGCCCGTAAAGATAAGCCGAGTAGAGCAGGTTCTCGCGCGCCGACAATTTCTTGTAGAACGCGGCGTCGACGCTCACGCGCCCGATCTTCCAGCGCACGGCGCTCTCTTCGTCCGGCAGCCTGTGCCCCATCAGACGCACCTCGCCGTGGTCGGGAATGAGCAGCGTCGAAAGGATCCGAATCAGCGTCGATTTGCCCGAACCGTTCGGCCCCAGCAGCCCGTAAGTCTCGCCCTGCGCGACCTCGAACGACACGTCTTTCACGGCCCACTGTTCGCTGAGCGTATATTTGAATATGCCCTGACGCTTGCGCTTGCGAAAAACCTTCTTCAACTGTCGAACTTCTATCGCATGGTGATGATTGTTTAAATCGAACATAACATTCCTGTCACAGGTTCACTCGAAAGACTCGTTCGCCGAAGTGGCGGCCTTCGAATCTGCGATTGAAAATCGGGTTAGTGGATTGTGTTGAAGCGGCGAGAATCGGCTGGGAGTTTTGACGAAGGGACGATTGCGGCGCGGTAAAACGGCGGACGCAGGGAAAAATCGCTCACATAAAAACGTCTGCGCCTTGCGGCGCGTAAAACTCTCAGCCGGTTAATTGAATAGTCTCATTCTAATCACTCGCATTAGCGATGCCTCCTTAATTTGAAGTCAGTTATTCTACGATCTTCATTGACCGTCAAAACGAACCAAACGATTGTACAGACGCGGCGGTTCCTTTGCAAGAATCCGATTAAATTTTTGTGTGACGCGACGCGCCAGAGAGTGGGGAATCGAGGATCGAGGATCGAGGATCGAGGATCGAAGATGGAAGATCGAGGATAGCGAGATTGCGCGCTTCAATCCTCTATCCTCCATCCTCCATCCTCGATTCCCCATTCCCCGTCATCCGCAAACAAGATTTACCAGTGTCCGCAATCCAACGCCCGTTGGGCCGACAGCCAGATAAGGCTTGCCGCTTTCGTTCCAGGCCGTGCCTGCGATGTCCAGGTGCGCCCAGGGCGTGTCTTCGGCGAATTCGCGGATGAAATAAGCGCCGGTGATCGTGCCGGCTTTGCGCCCGCCAACGTTTTTGATGTCGGCTATCTCGCTCTTGATCTGTTCGCGGTACTCTTTGTCGAGCGGCAACTGCCATAGTTTCTCGCCGGACTTCTTGGCGGCTGACAGGATCTGATCGATCCAGGCCTGGTCGGTTCCGAGAAGCGCGACGTAAACGTCGCCAAGCGCGATCGAGACGGCTCCGGTCAGCGTAGCCAGATCGACGATCCTGGTCGCGCCGAGTTTGCGCGCATAAGCGACGGCGTCGGCCAGGATCAGACGGCCTTCAGCGTCGGTGTTGATGACCTCGATGGTCTTGCCGGTCATTGCGCGTACAACATCGCCAGGGCGTTGGGCGCGCCCGCCGGGCATGTTCTCGGTCGCCGGAATGACGCCGACGACTTTGACATTCGGTCTGAGCTGAGCGATGGCGCGCATCGCGCCGATGGCGGTCGCGCCGCCGGCCATGTCATATTTCATCTTCTCCATTCCGTCCGACGGCTTGATCGAAATGCCCCCGGTGTCGAACGTAATGCCCTTGCCGACGATGGCGATGGTCTCTTTCGACTCGGTCTTCGGCGCGTAAGTCAGAGTGATCATCTTCGATGGTTCCGCCGAGCCTTGCGCGACCCCGAGAAACGCGCCCATCCCGAGTTCTCTCATTCGCGCT
>DATEMG010000082.1:0-3146 GCA_035275805.1 Blastocatellia bacterium | reverse complement strand
GGGATGGGAAAGCGGCGTCAAAGCCGCCGCACTCCAAAGCTTCGCACTCATTCACGCTTAACTTATCTCAACCGTCGCTCCGCGACTCAAACAACTACGTAACGACTCTCCCGGCTTTGAAAAGCCGGGCTAGGCTCAAATGCCGCTCCGCGGCAGGGAGAGATGGCAAATGGATAAAGTCGAGCTTAGTTAGCGGAGCGCTAGAGTGCTTTTCAGATCGCTGTTAATAGAACGCGGACGGGCGCTGATCATCGCGGATAAAACCAATATATTTCAGCGTCATCAGCGTCATCAGCGTCATCCGCGTTCTATTAACATGCGCGTCGAACTGAATACCGGTCTAAAAATTGATCCGAAGGACGAATTGAATCAGCCTTCCGCCGGGGTCATTCGTCGTCGAGACATCCTGATAGGCCCACGTGTTCTGCAGGCGCCCGAAGTCGCCGGCGTTGAAATTGGCGATGGTCGCCGCGTCCGCCGCCGCCGTGCCGCCGATCAGGAAGTTAATGTTATTGAACGCGTTCAGGAATTCGGCCCGGAACTCGAGGTTCGACCGCTCGGTGAATCTGATCTTCTTGACGACGCTCATGTCGAAGCGTGTGAAGCTCGGCCCTTCGAGCACAAGGCGCGAGAAGCCGCACTGCCCTGTGAAGCCCTGCAAACATCCGTTGCTGTTGGCTGGGGCGATGTATCGCCCCGTCGGCGCGCCGAGCGCGCTGTAGCCGGTCGCGCTGGTCACGTCCACGTTGAAGGCCCGCCGTGTGTTGAGGATAACGTCCGCCGGCAGATAAGTGATGATTCGGTCCTCGCCTTTGCGGATTTCGATCAAATCCTGCAATTCGGCCGCGGTCATCCCCACCAGTTGCACGTTGCCTAACGACATGGGGCGGCCGCTCTGGACTCGCGCCGTACCGTGCCATTCCCAGCCGCCGATCAGCCGGTCGACGAAACCGTTCGCGTTGGCGCCGAACGCGCGGCCGCGGCCGAACGGCAGTTCGTAAATCCAGTTAACCTTAAAAGCGTGTCGCAAGTCTTGCGGCGCGCGGAATCGCTCCAGTCCTTCGTTTTCGGGCCGGAGCGTGAGCGGCTGGCTGTTGCTGTTGTCGCTGGCGGCGAAGAAATTCGAGAGGGACTTTGAGAAGGTGTAGTTCGCCTGCACGAGCAAACCTTTCGCCAGCCGGCGGCGCGCTTCGAGTTGCAGCGCGTCGTACCAGGTGTTCACGTCGTTCGTGGTCAGCGACACGCCCGGCAGCCCTCCGCCGACGCCAACCAGGATCAGGTCGGGGTTGACGACGAAGAAGTTGGACGGACGACCGGCGGCCATAGCCCTGCCCAGGAAGTTCACATTGAGGAAGTTTGCGAGGGCGACCGGGTTGGCGTTGTTCGGGCTGAGCAATCCGAGTCGCGCCGCGGAGCGGAACTCCGCCGAGGTATACAGCGCCGCGTTACCGGCCTGCGCCGCCGTCGCGCCGCTCAGGAACGAGAGGATGATCGGCAGCGGAGAGGTTCCGGTGTTCGGCCCGAAATAGGCGAAGGTGTTACCCCGTCCCGCCGCCTGGTTCGCCCGCAGGTTCCCTTGCGCGAGCTTGAATTCGTCGAGGAAGCCGTTCTCAATCAGGTTGGTCTCGTTCAGGCCGTAACGCCGCCACAGGTCGCGCCCGCGCGCGCCGACGTAGCGCGCCTCGAAGACGGTATCCTTCGTGATCTCGCGCTGAATGCCGAACGACCACGAGTGTACCTTGCCGGTTCGAAGGTTCGGGTCGAAGCCGAGCACGATGTCGAAGATGTCAGCCGTGATCGGGTAAGTCGGGGCGGACGGGATGGGCGGGGCGGCCAGCGCAGCCCGGTTGCGTAAGAGCGCCCCTGCCGGCAGATTGCCAGCGTCCACGTCAAGTGAGGCGGAGAGAACGCCGCCCGGATTGTTGGTCACGGGCGTGATGATGTTGGACAGCCCCTCGCGCACGTAAGCCAGCGAGTAGCCGCCGCGAATGACGGTCTGCCCGCCCTCGCCGAACAGGCGCCTGAGCAGGCTTTGTTTGAATCCAGGCGACCAGGCCACGCCGAACGAAGGGGCGAAGTTGTCGTAGTCAGAGTCATAGAGCCGCTCGCCCTTGCCGAGTTGCGTGAGCCGCGTCGGGCCGCCGGTAAGCGTCCCGGGCTTGAAGAGGTTGCCGGCGCCGGAGACGCCGAACAGGCTCTCGAAAGAGGCTTTGGCGAAATTGTTGTTCTGCGCGACGACCGGCGACTGCGGCTCCCAACGCAGCCCCGCGTTGAGCGTCAGGTTCGGGCGCGCCCGCCAGGCGTCCTGCGCGTAGAGCGCGAAGAGTTTCTGACTGAAGCGCGTCACCTGCGGGCCGAGCAGCGCATACTTGCCGTCGTTAAGATAAGCGTTTTGCGTGACCGTTTGCACACGGCCCGTGAGGACGGCGTAAATCTGCGCGGCGATCGCCTGTTCGGCGGCGGACGAGCCGGGCAGGTTCGTCGAGTTGAAGATGGCTTGCGCAGGGTCGGAGTCGGGGACTCCGAACAAAATGTTCGGTACGAATTGATTGTTGGCCTCGATGAAAGACTTGATCAGGCTGTAATTGCCGCCGAGGCCGAGCGAATGCGCGCCGCGCAGCCAGGTCAGATTATCCGCAAAGTTGAAGTTCGGCGTATTGCGACGGTTGTTGGTATTGCCGAAGGGCGACACCGTCGCGTTGGTGAGGCCGGTGCGCAGCGCGGCGGGAACTGCGGCGATATTCTGCATTCCGAAATCGAGGTCAAAGCCGCCCTGGTTGGCGAATTGCGCCGGGCTGATCTGAGAGAGGAATTCCGAAATGCCTCCGAGCATCGAAAATCGCGCCTCGTTGACCAGCCTGCCCGTCAGCGTGGAACGCAGCGCCGTCGAGTTCGACCACCGCTGCGAATTCTGCCCGCCGAAATTCGGGAAGCCGGGGAAGGCCGGGTCGGTGTTGTTCAAAAAGTCCACTGGCTTGCCGCCGAACTCCTGATAGTTCCAGGTGTTTTCAAACTGGTGTTTACTGCTCAGGTTGAAATCGAGGCGCACGGCGGCGAAGTAACGGTCCTGCCCGCCGGGGCTGACGAAACTGAAGTCCTGAAAATTCGGGGCGTTGGGAACCGGGAGAACCGCGCCATTACTCGTC
>DATEMG010000081.1:0-9071 GCA_035275805.1 Blastocatellia bacterium | reverse complement strand
CTGATCGTAATCCGCGTGGTCGCGCCGTCTTTGGTCTGATAGATCGAGACCCAGAATTTCTCGGCCTCCATTATCTTTCGCGCGGTTTTGGCGCCGTTCGGCGTTTCGCTCACCTCCGCGTCACCGACGACCTCTTTCCAGGGGGGAGCGTTCTTGGGGTCGGAGAAGGCTAGCTGAATCGCCCTCACCTCTCCATTGTCGTAATGCACAGTCATTTTGTCGTCGCCGGTGAGATTGAATTCGTCGCTCGTGTCGGAGGAGCTAGACGGGTTACCCGCGGCGGTTTTGACGGCGTCGCGATTCATGCCGAGTTTGACGCCCTTGTATTCACTCATCACCTTGGCCTGCGTCATATAGCCAACGCCAGCCGAATTGACGCTCTGCGCGCAGAGAGCAAAGCCACTGACCACGCCGAGAGCGATCGTAGTTTTCAACAATCGGTTCATAGTCGACTCTCCTTTGCGAGAATTGAACTGGTTAATGTCTCTTTGGGGCGACTGCCCTAGTTCATCTGCCGAGGAACGCTCTTGAAAACCCACTTTATTCAAAAGGGTTTCTTGAACACGTGTGGGGCGCATGATAGCATAGCCCCGCGCTTAGCAAAGGTTATTTCCCGTACCCCCGTCATCGAGCGATTACAAAAGGCGCGATTCCGCGCCGCCAGTCTGAGCGCAAATTTGAGGAGGCTTCAGCGTAGACTGGCTCGAACAATCTTAAGGAGATAGAAGCTATTGAACGTTTCGGAGTTGTTATGTTCATTTCTGCCCGCCTTCTGGTTTTTGCAGGAGCAGACGGCTCAGACCGGTAATTCTAGCAGCACTCTTCTTGAACTGCTTCTCCGCGCCAGCCCCATTAGCAAGGCAGTGCTGCTGATCCTCCTCTTATTTTCCGTGGCTTCCTGGGCGCTCATTTTTACGAAAGCTCGCGCAACTAGTCGCGCCGATCGGCAGAGCAGGGAATTCATCCGCGCCTTCGAGAAAAGCTCACGATGGGCCGAGTTGTACGCGAACGTCGCCCCATTCGTAGCGACCCCGCTGACGGCCATCTTCCAGGCCGCCAACGGCGAACTGCAGAAGCAGTCGAGACTCAACCTGGACGCGGTTCACCGGGCAATGCAGAGCGTCGCCATCAGCGAGACGACCAGGCTGGAGAAGAGCCTTAGCATGCTCGCCTCGGTCGCCAGCGCGTCCCCATTCATCGGGCTGTTCGGCACGGTCGTGGGCATCATCATCGCGTTCAACGGACTGACCCAGGCGACGACGGCCTCTATCCAGGCCGTGGCGCCGGGCATCGCCGAGGCGCTGTTCACGACGGCGGCCGGCATCGCGGCGGCGGTGCCCGCAGTCCTAGGCTACAACCGCTACCTCAACCGCATCAAAATTCTGGCGGCTGAGATGGACAGCTTTTCGCTCCGATTGCTCAACTTCATCGAGCGCGAAGCGATTGAGAGTTATGGCGTTCAACAACAACAACGGACGCAGCGGGCGCACGCAGACCGCGTTGGCTGAAATCAACGTCACTCCGCTCGTAGACGTGATGCTGGTGTTGCTGGTGATCTTTATGATCACCGCTCCGATCCTGCAGACCGGCATCCAGGTCAATCTCCCCAAGACGCGCGAGGCGAAGAAAAACGAAGCCACGCCCCAGGCGCTGATCATTTCGGTTGATAAAGAAGGCTCAGTCTATCTGAGCGGCAAGGACGAGACGCAAGCGATCAGGGTCGATGACCTGGCTAAGCTGCTCAACGAGCGGTTGGGGCAATCGAAAGACCGTCGCGTCTACCTGCGCGGCGACGGCGATACCCCTTATCGTGTGGTTGCCTACGTGCTCGACCAGGCCAAGCGCGCGGATGCCAATGTGAGCCTCGTGACCGAGCCGGCGCCGAAGAAGTAAAGCCATGATAGTCTGTGGCTTATTAGAGTTATACAGGCTGGCTGTTTAGAGCCGTGCCGATTACGACAGTTTGGAAACGTTTTTCATCAGGAATTGACCTTTAACCTTTAGTTAAAGTCTTTAAGCGAGTTGGCTGCTGAAACTGGAAAATCCTGGTTAAGTCCTGAAGCGGTGCTTTCAGTAGTGATGCATGGCGCGCTGCTGGGCGTGTTGGCATGGTATTTTCAAAACCCGCTCACGGTCAACATCATCGCCGCGGGCGACGGGCAAGGGGGCGGTGGCGATGCGATTGAAGTCTCAACCGTCGACGGAAGTTCGCTTGGGTTCATTCCGCCACGCCCGGTCTCGTTAATCGGCGAGGACCAGAACAAGCTTAACAATGAAGTAGTGTCTACAGAGGCCCCGACGCCTGACCCGAACTCGGATGTTCTGCCATCTACAAAAGCAACCCCGACACCGAAAGAGAAATTGACTACTGACCGTCCGACCGCCAACCAGACCTCGCAACTCGTGTCGCAGACGCCGCTGCGCGGAAGTTCGCCAAACACCACCGTCGATGTCGGGCGCACATTCGGCATACAGGTTCCCTCAATGACCCAAGGTGTCGGCCTCAGTTCGGGGGCCAATCTGGGCCAGAACGGAGTGCCGGGAGGTTCGGCGTATGGGCGGCTCATTCAAACGATATTGAGCCGCAACTACAATCCGCCGATGTTGAATGACGTGAGCGAAACACAATACGTCCTCGTGCAGCTTCGTATTGCGCGCGACGGGCGAATACTCTCGCTGGTGAACGGGCGGATAGCTCCGAGTTTTTTCAAAAGGCGTGGCGCAAACGATTTGATAAACAACGCGGCTGAGCGAGCCGTCATCGCCTCGAACCCATTGCCGCCGTTCCCGAACGGATTTTTGATGGGCGCGCAAGATGGTGTCGCAGAGATCTTGTTTAGATATCCGAAATAATTTTGGGGATCTTGCATGAACAACGTATACACCGCTGTGATAAAGCAGGATGGCCCCTGGTGGACTGGCTGGATTGAAGAAGTCCCAGGCGTTGTGCCAGGAGGCGACGCGTGATGAGCTGCTGAAAAGCCTCAAGATAACTTTGGAAGAGGCCTTGGAATTCAACAGACATGATGCAATTGCCGCCGCTGTAGGCGACATTCTTGCGAACAAGATTTGCAAAGATCTTGGAATACCCCCCGTTAAGTGACATCCGCCCCAATGGAGAAAGCATGAGAAGAGCTATTCTAATTGCATCTGTAATCACAGTCATCAGCTCGGCGCTAATTTTCTTACCAGATGCGCGCGCGCGGCGCTCACAGGAGTCAAAGGAAGACCTGAGCAAGACGATCGGCACGATCATCGTCACGCCGGGCAGCGGCCCGGCGCTGGCGGCGGCCGATTTTCAACCGCGCGCGGGTGGTCTCGACGCCGCGCTCGGGACTTTCAACAATACGCTTTGGGGTGACCTGAAGTTCGCAAGCGTCGCCAACCTGGTCGGCAAGAGCCTTTATCCTAAAACGCTGCTCGCCGACCCCGCCTCGCTGCGATATGAAGAGTGGGTGAACGACCCGGTCAAGAGTGATTACGTGGCCTTCGGCAATCTGACAGGCGCGAACACCGCGCAGGGCTTCCTTTACGACGTTAAGACGCAGCAGCAATTGCTTTCCGCCTCGATGAGCGGCGAGCCGCGCGAGATGGCTCACCAGTTCGCAGACCAGATCGTCAGGCTTTTGACCGGGCAGGAAGGCATCGCCCAGTCGAAGATCGCCTACGTAGTCAAAAGCAGAAACGATAAGAGCGAAATCCATAGGATGGATTACGACGGTTACGGCGCGAGAGCCTTCACTCGCGACGGATCGTTGGCGCTCTTGCCTTCGTTCTCGCCCGACGGCAAGCGGCTGGCATATGTCTCTTTCCGAGACGGCTATCCGAACATACACATTCGCGGCGAGGATGGATTGATCATCGGCTCGACGCGGTTCAAAGGCACGACGACTTCGCCCGCAATCGGCCCAGACGGGCGGATCGCTTTTGCTTCGAGCAAGGACGGCAGTTCGATGGAGCTTTACGTTGCGAACGGCGACGGGTCGGGCGCGAAGAGATTGACGAGCACGCGCAACGCGGTGAATACCTCCCCGAGGTGGAATCCGAAGACGGGGCGCGAGATCGCTTTCATTTCGGATCGCGGCGGATCGCCTCGGATTTATATAATCGGCGCTGACGGATCCGACGAACGCGCGCTGCTGAGCATGGGTGGGCATATGGATTCGCCCTCATGGTCGCCCGACGGCCGATTCCTGGCGTTCGCCTGGGACGGCGAAGGGGCCTTCAACATCTACGTCGCCGACGTCGCCACCAGGCAAACCTTGAAGCTGACGCGCGAAGGCCGGAACGAAAGCCCCACATGGTCACCCGACAGCCGTCACATTGCGTTTCAATCGAACCGCAGCGGCGGCTGGGAGATTTGGGCTATGCACGTCGACGGCAGCGAACCGCGCCAGTTGACGCGCGGCGGCGGGCGCGCCCCGTCGTGGTCCCGATAACTATGTTTCAGGTTTCAGTTGTCAGGTTGTAAGAGGAACCTGACAACTGAAACCTCTTGAAATACCTCACAATCAAACAAGAAAGGCGGATATATGACCCGTAAAATCAAGCACTCAATCATAGGCCTTGTTACGGTCTTGATGGCTGTCTTGTTCGGCGCCTGCGCGTCGCCGACGGCCAAACTCACGGTTTCGCGAAACGACATTACGAAAGGCGAAGCCGTCACCGTTAAATGGGAGACCAAGAACGCCAAGGAGATCACGCTCAACGGCCAGAAAGTCGATAAGATCGGCGGCCAGAGCGTGTCCCCTGGCGACACGACCAAATTCGAGATCGTGGCAAAGCGCGGCAAGAAGACTGCCCGCGACAGCGCCACGGTCAACGTCACCGTAGTCAAGATACCGGAACCGAAGGTCAGCTTGACGGCTGATAAATCGGCGCTCGATCTCGGCCAGAGCACCACTCTGCGCTGGTCTACAGAGAACGCCAAGATTTTGACCATCACCGGCTTGGGCGAAGTGCCGGGTTCAGGCGAGCGCGAAATCAGTCCGCGCGCCTCGACCACTTACACCGCGACGGCTCTGGGCGACGGCGGTTCCGCCAGCGCCAGCGCGCGCGTCACGGTCACCGAACCACCGCCGCCGCCGCCGCCGGTGGTCGCGCCTCCACCGCCACCGCCAGCGGAGCCTGCGGCCGCCGATCAGTTCCGCGAAAGGGCCAAGTCGGTCTTTTTCGATTATGACAAATCCGAATTGCTCCAGTCGGAGCAGGACAAGTTGCGCACCCTGGCCGAATGGCTCAATCTCGAGCGCAATCGCTTGATCGGATTCAAAATCGAAGGCAACTGTGACCCGCGCGGCACGGCGGAGTACAATCTCGGTCTCGGCGATCGCCGATCGCGCACGATTCGGGATTTCCTGGTCAGCCTCGGCGTCGATTCGAGCCGCATCGAGACGATGAGCTACGGATCAGAAAAGGCCCAGGGAACCGAAGAAGGCTCGTCCGCTACCCAGACTGGGTGGGCTTACGATCGCCGCGGTGATTTCGTCTACCTGCGCGGCGACATCAAGCCATGAGGCGCCCCGGGTTGAATGATTCATATGCCGTATGCCATATTTCATATGAAATATGGCATACGGGCTGTTGAATACGCCGCGGAACGTCTTCGACTGCTCGGCAAATTGAGGGAGCGGAAAGAATTATGAAATATATTCGTGTTTACACATTGCCGATATTGCTCGCCGTCATCATTCTACCTATGACTGCGGCCGCGCAGAGCAAGGAGCAGCGCGAGAAGATCGACCGAATGGCGACGCAGGTCGAGGATTTGAAGACCGAGTTAGTGTTGCTGCAACGCCAGACCCAATCGATGCAGGACACGTTCAACAAGACCATGGGCGAGCTGAACACGCTGATCGTCCAGATGAGCGACAACATCTCCTCCATCCGGCGCGCGACGGAGTCGGCCTCAACCAGAGGCGGCGACGTCGTTTCGCAGGTCAGCTCGATGGGCGAGCGCCTCACCGCCACCAACGAGCGGATGGAGCGCCTCTCCGAACAGTTTGCGCAGTTGAAGAAACTCATTGAAAACATTCCGAAAGCGCCCGTGCTCGGCGCCATGGAACCGGGCAACCCCGATCAGCTCTTCGCCGCCGCCACCGGCGATTACTTTCGTGGCAATTACGACCTGGCGCTGTCTGAGTTCAAAACGTATGTGGAGACCTTTCCCAGTTCGGAGATGGCCGACAACGCTCAATACTTTATCGGCGAGATCCTGGTAGCGCAGAATAAAAAGTCCGACGCCTTGGCCGCATTCGAGAAGGTCAAAACCGTCAATCCTAGCGGAGACAAGACGGCGCCTGCTTTGTATAAGCGCGGAATGATCCTGCTCGAGATGGGGCAGAGGGAGGAAGGCGTCCTTCAATTGCTGGCGATCTTCAAAGACTATCCGAAGACCAAAGAGGGAGAGCTTGCGTTTCAAAAGTTGCAGGAAATAGCGCCGGAGTCGATATCACAACCCACATCCACAACACCTCCCCGTAGACCGCCGCCGGTGCGTAAGCCGTAAGTGGTCATTGGTCGTTATTTCAGAACCCGGGCGCGAAGGTCACGAGCGATTTACGACCTCGCCGCTTCGCGTCCTCTCTCCTTCCGTTCGCGCCCGTGTTTTGCCGTCCACTAATAGCGCGATTGAAACCTCGCCATTTCCTCGAAGCGACATTTGTTCGAGTCTTTACAGAACCCGGCGGATTGTGGATCATGCGCGCGCGGTTCTGAGTTATGCCTGTAAGGGCAATCAACGTTGAAGCAGACTAGGGCCTAATTCAGGCCACATTGACAACTTGATACGCCGCAGGTGTTCGGGAAGCGCGGTGCGAATCCGCCGCTGCCCTCGCAACTGTAATCGGCAACGAAAGCCACACGAAGGCCACTGTTCACATCGAACGGGAAGGCGTGGCGAGTAGGACGAATAATGCCGTAAGCCAGGAGACCGGCCTGCCAGCGTGTCCGTTTCGATCCCGCGAAGGGCGGGAGAAAGGGCCATTTCATGACACTCGCCTCTGCGCGCCGTTTGACATCGGCGCTTTACCTCTCATTGGTGTGCGCTTTTACCGCGCCATTAGTTCCGGCGCAATCTTCATTACAACTTGATGGTCGAGTCACCGACCCGGACAAGGCCGGCGTCACCGGCGCGGCAGTGACTCTGATTGCGCGCGACAATGGGTCGCGCGCAACTGTGACGACGGCGGGCGACGGGATCTTCCGCTTCGACCGCGTCACGACGGGCGATTATCTGATCGAAGTCCGCTCCCCGGGCTTCTCCAAAACGGTCAAGGCCGTTTCAATCAAATCGACCAACGAAAGGCTCGAAATCACGCTCGACGTGGCGGCGCTCAACGACGGCGTGGTCGTGACGGCGTCCGGCACGGCGCAATCCGTAGACGAGGTCTCGAAGGCCGTGACCGTAATTGACGCGCAGCAGATCGAACTGCGCGACGAATATTCGGTCCTGGAGACGTTGAGGGCCGTGCCCGGCGTGCGGGTCGTTCAGCAAGGCGGCCCCGGCGCGTTTGCGAGCGTTAGGATTCGCGGGCTGCGTTCATTCGACACCGGCGTGTTGGTTGACGGGCTGCGCTTTCGCGACGCGGCCGACACTCAGGGCAGCGCGAACGGCTTCATCAACGAGCTCGACGTCGTGGGCCTCGAGCGAGTTGAGGTTCTGCGCGGCTCTGGTTCATCCCTCTACGGCTCGAACGCGATCGGCGGCGTCGTCAACATTGTGACCGATTCGGGCGGCGGGCGATTGCGCGGGCAGGCTCAGCTGGAAGGCGGCGGATTGGGGCTGTTTCGCGGACGCGGTTCGGTCGCGGGCGGCGCGATGGACGACAGGCTGTTTTACAGCGCCGGGCTGTCGCAGTTGAACGTGACCGGCGGCGTGGACGGCGACGATCGCACGCGGCACACGGGTTTGCAGGGATTGCTCGGCTATCATTTCACGCCGAACGTGATGCTCTCCGGCCGTGTTTACGCGAACGACGCGTTTGCGACGCTGAATGAAAGCCCGGCTGCCGCGCCCGGCTTCGCGCCTCCACCCTCAGGCGCGCTTGTGCGAGCCATCCCGCTGGACCGCGACGAACAGCGCCGCGTGGAGGCGCGGGGCGTTCCGCTGACGCCGGATAATTACAATCGCGGCGACGCCAACTTCATCCCCGGCCTCAACGACCCTGACAATCGCCGCCGCTCGGACTTTTTCTCCGGCGCGTTGAATTTCACGCAGCGGTTGAATGACCGCGCGAGCTACCGGCTGAGCTATCACCGCGCCGATGTGAACCGCTCTTTCCTCGACGGGCCGCGCGGCCTCGACGCGTTCGGCGAGCCGGCCTTCACTACGATCAGCGATTTCGCTGGCGACGTCGACACTCTCACGTCTCGCGTCGACTTGCGGCTCGGCGGCGCGAATCTATTGACCGCCGGTTATGAATTCGAGCGCGAAAGCTACGGAGACTTCTCGACCGACGAAAGTCCCGTCCCCCCGCGCAGCTCGCTGGACATCCTGCAGCGCAGCCATACCTTCTTCGCGCAGAATCAAACTCGGTTGCTCGCCGACCGTTTGCAACTGTCGCTCGCGTTTCGGCTGCAAGGCTTCGATCTGTCGGCGCCCCGTTTCACCGGAGGCGCTCCGCGTTATGTCGGCGTGGCGTTCGACGCGCCACCGAACGCCTACACTGGTGACGGCTCGGCGGCCTATCTCTTCAGAACGACAAACACTAAGCTGCGCGCGCACGTCGGGAACGGTTATCGCTCGCCGTCTTTGTTCGAGCGATTCGGTTCGTTCTTTTTCGGGGGCGATTTCACGCCATTCGGCGACCCGCGCATGAAGCCGGAGCGCTCGATCGCGGTCGACGGCGGGATAGACCAGTCCTTTATGCGGGGCAGGGCGCGCGTGAGCGCGACGTACTTCTACACGCGGCTGCAGAACATCATAGACTTCGGCTCGTTGCCCCCGGGCGATCCGTTCGGCCGCCTGTTCAGCGGGTTTCTGAATCTGGGGGGCGGGCTGGCTCGCGGCGTCGAACTGAGCGCGGAGATTTCGCCCACGCCTTCGACCAGCCTCTTCGCCTCTTACACCC
>DATEMG010000080.1:0-2445 GCA_035275805.1 Blastocatellia bacterium | reverse complement strand
GGACGGGCGGAGCGGCCGCCTCTTCTGCGCGCGCGACCGTCTGGGGATCAAGCCGTTCTATTACGCCACGCCCAAAGGCTATTTCATCTTCGCTTCGGAGATCAAAGGGTTGCTCCCGTTTCCCGGCGTCGAGGTGGAAGCCGACGACGACGCGGTGGTGGGTTTTCTGATTCACGGGAATTGCGATTACGGCGAGCGCACGATCTTGAAAGGCGTTAAGGCGTTGCCCGCCGGTCACGCGCTGACTCTGGATGTGGCGACTAAAAAGTTCGCCATCAAGCGATACTGGAGCCTGAAACCGGGTCATGATTCGGGCGTCTCGGCGAGTCCAACTGGCGCAGCGAACATGGACGACGAGAGAGTTGCGGCTTTGAGGGATCGCCTGCTCGATACGATGAGGCGCCACCTGATCAGCGACGTGCGCGCCGGCAGTTGTCTGAGCGGCGGTCTCGATTCCTCGGTCGTCGTCGGGCTGATCGGAAAGATTCAGAGCGAGCAGCCCGAGGCGGCGAGCGCGGTCGGAGAGAGCCTCTACACTTTCACCTCCTGCTACGAGTACAAAGAGATAGATGAGCGTGAATACGCCCTGGCGGTGGCGAACAACATCAAGGCCAAAGCTCACCTCGTTTTCCCATCAGCCGAAGATTTTTGGACGGACTTCGAGCGCATGGCATGGCATCAGGATATGCCCTTCAACGGGTTGGCATATTACGCGCAATGGCGTGTGATGCGCGCGGCCAAGGAAGCGGGCGTGAAAGTCCTGCTCGACGGGCAGGGCGGCGACGAAGTCTTCGGCGGTTATGCGAAGTTCCGCTACGCCTATATGGCTTCGCTGCTGCGGTCCGGTCGGCTCTTCAGGTTCGCCCGCGAAGCGGGGGCGATGATTAAACAGGGTGACAGCCGTTACGTTCTCAACATCAGGAACGGGTACCGCTACCTCCCGAAGAGCGCGCGCCGTCTGCTCAATATTGACTCGACGCTGCAAGCGGCTATGAAGGCGGACTGGAATCGAGTCGTCGCCGACAACAGCAGCCCGGCGACGCGCTGGTGGCGCAACGCCGCCGGCGCCTCGAACGGCGATGGCGCCGGGACTGCGATGCAGCGCATTCAGATCGATGACATCCTGGTTGATACACTGCCGCTGCTCCTGCGCATGGAGGACCGCTCCTCCATGGCTTTTTCGATTGAAGCCCGCGTGCCGCTGCTTGATCACAAGCTGGTCGAGTACGGCGTGTCGCTGCCCGACCACCTCAAAGTCCGTGACGGATGGAGCAAGTACGCCGTCAGACAAGCCGTCCGCGGAATAATTCCCGAGCGCGTCAGGCTGCGCAGCAGCAAACTCGGTTTCGCCGCGCCGGACCGCCTTTGGGTACAGCGCGATTTGCGCAAGCATATCAGCGAGTTGATAGCCGATGATTTGCGCTGCCGAAAATACATAGACCCGGCGAGTCTGCGCCGTTGGAACGCCTCTCCCCAAGCCGAAGCGGCGACTACCGAGTCCTGGCTCGGCCTGTTCCGTGTGTTGTCTCTGGAGATGTGGATGCGCGCCTTCAAAGTACCTTAGTGAATAGTGGGACAGACTTATGGTGTTTGAGAAATAAATGCGCCTAGTGTGGCGCGAGTTGTTTACTCGCGCCGCTTCGGCCAAAGACGGCGCGAGTAAACAACTCGCGCCACAAGGCTCGGCGGCGCCTGGGCGCGTTATTTTTTCAAAGACAACCAGTCTGTCCGAGGCATGAATTGTGGAAGGATGAATGGAATGGAGACAGGCAATAGTTCAACTGTGACCGTCGGGGAGGCGCCGCTGGTGAGCGTCATTCTGCCCATCCGAAATGAGGCTCAATACATTGCCCGCAGCCTTGGCGCCGTGTTGGCGCAGGATTACCCGGCGGATCGTATGGAAGTCATGGTGGTTGACGGAATGTCCACCGACGGCACGCGGGAAATTGTCGAATCGATGAGAGCCGGTTCTCCGCGCGTTCATCTCATTGACAATACCCGCCGAATCGCGCCGACGGCGCTGAACGCCGCCATTGCGAGGGCGCGCGGCGAAATCCTGGTCCGCGTGGACGGGCATTGCGAGATCGAGCGCGATTACGTGCGCCACTGCGTCGAGCATCTGCGGAATGACAAGGTCGACGGCGTGGGAGGGCCGCTGCAGACAATCGGCGAGTCGTTTGTCGCCAGAGGCATCGCCGTCGCGATGAGTTCGACTTTTGGCGTGGGCGATTCCACTTTCCGCACGGTTAGTAACAAAACGATGCTGGTGGATACCATCGCATTCCCCGCCTACACTCGCGACATTGTCGAACGCGTGGGACTTTTCGATGAAGAGTTAGTTCGCAATCAGGACGATGATTACAATTACCGCCTGCGTAAGATCGGGGCGAAGGTTCTGTTGGCATCCGATGTGCGCTCGCGCTACTACAGCCGCAGTTCGATTCG
>DATEMG010000079.1:0-4513 GCA_035275805.1 Blastocatellia bacterium | reverse complement strand
CGACGATTACGCCGCCCGGCAAAGTGGCCAGATCCGCTTCAGGCGCGAGAGCCACGACCGGCGGAAGCGGCGCGCTGGGAGGTTCGGGAACGTCCGGAATGTCCAGAATGTCCGGCGGTTGGATCAAGTCCATCACGTCCGGCGGCAACGCGGGAACCGGCGGCAGCGGAGGAAATTCCTGAGATTTTGCCGGCGCTTCGGCCTTGCGTTCTTTCTTGCCTTGCTTCGCGGGATTTTGTCCGAGCGGCACGGCGATGACCGGCGAAATCAGACTACACACGGCGACGAACATGACCGCGAGGCCGACGGCGTAAAGTAGCGCCGGCTTCGACACCGCGGTTGTGGCGTTGCGATCACGATTGAGAATCATTTCTACCCTCCTTGAAATCACGTGTTTTCCGAAGACGATCCCGCCAATGCCCGTGGCCGCGACCCGCACAGCCATGTGGGGTTTCGATTCGTTCAAGGCTTCGACGAGTTTTGTGAGACAGCTTGCGTAGCGGCGAGGTTCGCAGGTTTTGACTGCCCAATCGTCACAGGCCAACTCGCGCTCGATTGTCAATTGTTTGCAGATGAACCAGACCGCCGGATGAAAGAAGAGATAGGCCTGCACGGCGCGTTGCAGCATGTTGGTCAGATAGTCCCAGCGTTTGACGTGGGCCAGTTCATGCGCGATGACGCTTTCAAACTCAGATTGCGACAGGCCGTCCGCCAGGTCGGTCGGCAGGATGACCAGGGGCTTTATAGAGCCTATCGTCATCGGCATCACAACTTGTTCGGATGTGAAAGCCTGCACCGGTCTTCTGATCCCGAACAGGGCGGCCAGCCGCTCGACGCGCACACTCTGTTCGGACGGCGCCGGATCCAGGCGCCTGCGCAGACGAAAGACCGCCCTGTAACTGCGCGCCACCCGCCACGACATCAGAGCGCAAATGGCAATCCAGAGGCCTACCAGCGCCAGCGGCGCCTGCCCACTGAAAGCGTTCGCGACGAAGGCTTTTACGCGCCGCCAGAGAGTTCGGCTTTCAACTTCGGGAGAAGCCGTCGCCGCTGGGACGGGCGACGTTGACGGTTCTTCAACAGTGGAGGCCTTGGCGCCGTCGGACCGCAACTGCGCCGAATTCGGCCCTTGAACTTGCGGCGGCGAATTGAAATCGCGGCTGATTTGCGGGGCCGCCGCCGGTTCCTGCGTCGACCTGCGGTTCCCATGATTCGTCTGGGCGTCGAGTCGCGCGACCGCGCTGCCGAGCGAAAATGGATCGGTCAGTCGCTGGGCTTCGGGCGCGCGCGTCGGCGTCGAAGGCCGGACGGCGGGCGCCGCGGCCTCCCGCTTTACAGGTATGGCAGGACCTGGGGCCGGGTAATTGCGCTTCACGACTACGGCAAGTATCGGCAGCGCTCCTATGGTCAGCAGCGTGACCAGCCAGACGGCATGACGTGTCGTCGCGCTCACCCGCTTGACGAGCCGCAACAGCAGCCAGACCAGAACGGCGATGAGCGTTCCCTGCCAGAGAGTATTGAGCAGCGCTTCGAGCAGCAGACGCGCCAGTGAGTCGAAATTCTCGATCATTGAACTCATTTCGTCCTCCTGCGGCCTCGGTTTTTGTCGAGGGAGGTTCGGTTATTTTGTGTCTTCGATCATTTTCTTGAGACGTCTGACTTCAGCCGGAGTGACGTCCTCGTGTTCGAGAAGATTAACCACGAGCAATTCGGGAGAATTGTTGAAAAAACGCTTGAGCAGATAGCCGATTACGCTCTTTTGCGCCTGCTGGCGGTTGACCAGCGGGCGGTAGACGAATGCGCGCCCCTCCTTCTCGTGCTCGACGTATCCCTTCTGCTCCAATATCCGCATCATTGTCAGAACCGAGCTGTACGCCAGTCGCGAGTCGGGCAGCGATTCGACGATTTCTGATACCGTCGCTTGCCCTTTGTCCCAGAGCACGTCCATCAGCTCAAGCTCGACTTCGGTCAGCGTGGGCGATTTCCTGCGTGCCATCTTGTTTTCTCCTTTCGGCCCGAAGCGCCGCGATCGATTCCTTCTTCGAAGCGATCGCGGCGATGAGCCGCAGTTGTGAGCTATTAAAGAATTCGTGGTGAGGATACTCAAACACGCGTGACGAGTCAATTAAATAATTAGTAGTTGAATAAAAAATTCATCTGCGTCTTACTAGGCGGTGGGGATATGGAGCGGCAGTGACCTGTACGGCGCCGCATTGTTAAAGGCTCAAACGCGCCTCCTTGACACAATAAGAATTGATCAGATACTTTTGCGCTTTGCCATGTATGGCGCGTATTGCGCTGGTTGTGACATACGATTATGGCTGTAAGCGATAATCAAGACTTTTTCAGATAAAAGGAGAAACGAGAGTGAAAGAAGGAATTCATCCTAAATATGTCGAATGTCGGGTCGTTTGCGCATGCGGTCATTCGTGGACGACTCGTTCGACGCAGAAAGACATTCACGTGGAAATCTGCTCGAGCTGCCACCCGTTCTTCACCGGCAAACAGAAGCTGATTGACACGGCGGGCCGCGTCGAGCGTTTCCAGAAGAAATACGGCAAAAGGAACGAGAAGGCTTCCGCCTGACAGCGGATGCGGATACAAAGATACGAACCGCAAAGAAACGAAGATCGAGGATCGAGGATCGAGGATTGAAGGTCGAGGATCGCGTATCGCGCCATTGCGCGCGAGGCGGTT
The DNA here is from genome assembly GCA_035275805.1 of Blastocatellia bacterium. Classification (GTDB taxonomy): domain Bacteria; phylum Acidobacteriota; class Blastocatellia; order RBC074; family RBC074; genus JAJVID01. Next base: position 1,816 of record DATEMG010000079.1, on the reverse strand, counting down.
CTCGACCTTAGACCCTCTATCCTCGATTTTTCTGGAGGGAGAAGGATGAGCCAGGAGAAAGAGATCATCGTCGGCGGGCAGGCCGTGATCGAAGGCGTGATGATGCGCTCGCCGAACTCCTACGCCGTCGCAGTGCGGCGGCAGGACGGGAGCATCGTTTCAAAATCGGAGCGACTGCCAAAGCTCGCTGATAAATACCCAGTCCTTAAAACGCCCGTGCTGCGCGGTAGCGCCGTTCTTATTCATTCAATGATGCTGGGCGTCAAGGCGCTCAACTTCTCAGCGGCGGTCGCGTTTGATGACCAGGAGGGCGAAGATGCGAAGCCCCAGGGGTCCCTTCAAGCGGCGGCGGCGGCGGGCGCGCTGATGACTACCGCTCACGCCGTCGAATCTCCAAGTCGTGTCGAGAGACCGGAGGTCGTCGAGAAGCCGTCGAAGTCCGAGTCGTCGAGCGCGACGGCGACCGCGGCCGGTTCGATAGCGTTCGCGCTGGTCTTTAACATTCTGCTCTTTATTGCGCTGCCGTTGTTGTTGACGAATTTTCTTTTCATCCACTTCGGCTGGGGCGACGCGCCGCTGCTCAACATAGACCGGGCTGCTATATCGGGCGCGCCCTGGTATTCTGAAATGTGGATGTGGGTACAGGCTTACATGAAGCCCGTGCGCCCGTCGGTCGCGTTCAACCTGGTCGATGGCGTGATCAGGATGATCTTTTTCATCGCGATGATCTTCAGCTTCTCGCGGCTGAACGACATCAAGCGCGTCTTCGAATACCACGGCGCCGAGCACAAGACGGTTTTCGCCTGGGAGGCGGGCGATGAACTGACCGTGGCCAACGCGCGCCGCCACCCGCGCCAGCACCCGCGCTGCGGCACCAGCTTTCTGATGGTCGTGATGCTGGTCTCGATCGGGCTGTTCTCGGCGGTCAAGTTCGATTCGCTGACTTTGAACTTGTTTACGCGAATCGCGCTGATCCCGCTGATCGCGGGCGTTTCGTACGAGATCATCCGCGCCGCGGGCAAAAAGGAATCCGGCGCAATTTTCAAATTGATGACGCTGCCCGGCATCTGGCTGCAGAACCTGACGACGCGCGAGCCGTCGGACGACCAGTTGGAAGTGGCGATATACGCGCTGAATGAGTCGCTGAAATTGGAACCGGTGGTCGGCGCCTAGTGGTTGGTGGTTGGCCTTTCGCCTAAACCAACCGCCAATCACCAACCACCAACCACTAACCACTAACCACCGACTTGTATGTTTGAGAAACTCGAAGCCATCGAAAGAACCTATGAAGAGCTGACGCAGCAGATGACCGACCCTGTCGTGATCGGCGACCAGGCGCGCTACACCAAGGTCGCCAAGCAGAGCCGCGAACTCGAGCCGGTTGTCGAGAAGTTCCGCGAACTGAGGAAGCTCGACCGTGACATCGCGGGCGCGAAGGAATTGATGCGCGAAGCCGAAGACGAAGAGATGCGTGAGATAGCCGCCGCCGAATTGCCCGAACTCGAAGAGCGGCGCGCCGGCGTCGAGAACGAATTGAAGGTCCTGCTGCTGCCCAAAGACCCGAACGATGAAAAGAACGTGATCTTCGAGGTCCGCGCCGGGACGGGCGGCGAAGAGGCGTGTTTGTTCGCAGCGGAGATATTGCGCATGTACGCGCGCTACGCCGAGAGACATGGGTGGAAGTTTCAGGTCACCGACTCTTCCGAGACCGGGCTGGGCGGCATTCAAAAGGCCGAGGCGATCATCGAGGGCGACAAGGTTTATTCGCGTCTGAAACACGAATCGGGCGTGCACCGCGTGCAGCGCGTGCCGCAGA